>NZ_JBFTND010000155.1:0-17788 GCF_056397305.1 Cupriavidus sp. 05N40 | reverse complement strand
GGGTTGCCTGGTACGTCGCCGAGCAAAAGGGCTTCTTCAAGAAGCATGGCGCGGACGTGAAGCTGGTCTGGTTCGCCAACTACACCGACTCGATCGCGGCGCTCTCCTCGGGGCAACTCGACGCCAACTCCCAGACCTGGTCGGACACCCTCGGGCCGCTGGCCAAGGGCCTGCCGCTCAAGGCCGTGCTGGTCAACGACAACTCCTCKGGCAACGATGCGCTGGTGGTCAGCGGCAAGATCAAGTCCTTCGCCGATCTCAAGGGCAAGACCGTTGCGCTGGAGCAGTACAGCATCTCGCACTTCGTGCTGGTCACGGCGCTGGCCAGGAACGGCCTCAAGCCCTCCGACGTCAAGATCACCAACCTCTCGGCCGGCGACGCTGCCGCAGCCTTCATGACCGGCCGCGTGGACGCGGCGGTGGTCTGGAACCCGTGGATCGACCAGATCACCCGCAGCGGCAAGGGCCGCGCGCTGTTCACCTCCAAGGACATGCCGGGCCTGATCCCGGACCTGCTGGTCGCGCAAGAGAAAGCGATCCGCGCCAAGCGCCGCGACCTGGTCGGCATGATCCGCGCCTGGTTCGACACCGAGAAGTTCATCCGCGAGCAACCCGCCGAGGCGGCGCGGATCATGGCCAAGGTGGTCAGCATGAAGCCCGATGAGTACAGCGTCTTCCTGCCCGGCACGAAGTTCTTCGATGTCGCCGCGAACCACGGCGCGCTGGACCCGGCGCAAGCCACCTCGTTGCAGGCCGTCACGCCGACCATTGCGGCATTCCTGCTGGAGAACAAGCTGATCGACGGCAAGCCGGACCCGGCGCGCGGCGTCGATGCCAGCCTGCTGGCCGATGCGCTGAAGTGAGACAGACATGAGCGAGAACACAGCACGCCTGCCCTCCACCGCGCGCGCGGCGCACGTACTGCCCCCATCGGCGGCCACGGCCAACGCCACGCCAGCCACGCCTTCATTCCACGCCAAGCGCCAGCCCTGGTGGGGCATACGCAGCGCCATCCCGGCGCACCGCACGGCGGCGCTGGTCAGCCTTGGCCTGCTGCTGCCGCTGGTGGCCTGGGYCTGGCTGGCCGCCAGCGGCTGGGTCGAGCCGGTCTTCATGCCCGGCCCTCTGCAGGTGCTGCAACGGCTGCACGGCTGGTATGCCGACGAGGGCCTGGCCGGCGACATCGGCATCAGCACGCTGCGCGTGCTCTCGGGCTGGGCCTTGTCCGCGGTGATCGCCCTGCCACTGGGCCTGGCGATCGGCACGTTCCGCAGCGTGCAGGCCTTGCTGGAGCCGCTGACCGATTTCGTGCGCTATATGCCGGCGGTGGCCTTTATCCCGCTGGTGATGGTGTGGGTTGGCATCGATGAGGGCGCCAAGATCGCCATCATCTTCATCGGCACGTTCTTCCAGATGGTGCTGATGGTGGCCGAGGACGTGCGCCGCGTGCCGATGGCGCAGATCGAAGCGGCCCAGACCATGGGCGCAAGCCGCGGCGAAGTGATCCGGCTGGTCATCGTCCCCGCCGCCAAGCCAGCCTTGCTCGATACGCTGCGCATCACCATGGGCTGGGCCTGGACCTACCTGGTTGTGGCCGAGCTGGTAGCGGCCAGCTCGGGCCTGGGCTTCTCGATCCTGAAGGCGCAGCGCTTCTTGCAGACCGACAAGATCTTCGCCGGCATCCTGCTGATCGGCGTGATCGGCCTGGCGATCGACCAGTTGCTGCGCTGGACGCACCGGCGCGCGTTTCCCTACCTGCACGCGAGGCGCTAAAGCCATGTCCATGACGCTCTCCCCCAAGCTGCGCGTGCGCGGCGTATGGAAATTCTTCGGCCGCGGCAAGACGCACGATGGCACGCCTGACAGCACGCCCCCGGCCGCATTGCAGGACATCCACCTGGATATCGCCAACAACGAGTTCGTCACGCTGGTGGGCGCATCCGGCTGCGGCAAGTCCACGCTGCTGCGCTCGCTCGCCGGCCTGGAGCCGCACAGCGCGGGCGAGCTGCTGTGCGACGGCAAGCCGATCGAAGGCCCGGGCCCGCAGCGCGCGATGGTGTTCCAGCACTACAGCCTCTACCCGTGGCTGACGGTGATCGAGAACWTCCGCTTCTGCCGCGAGCTGARGGTCAACACCAGCAGCCGGACCAGCGCCGATGTGGAAGCCGCCTCCGGGCGGGCCGATGCCTTGCTGCGCCTGATGGGGCTATGCCACGTCAAGGATGCCTACCCCGGCCAGCTGTCGGGCGGCATGCAGCAGCGCGTGGCCATTGCGCGTGCGCTGATGAGCCGCCCGCCGGTGCTGCTGATGGACGAGCCCTTCGGCGCACTGGATGCGCAAACCCGCGAGGTCATGCACGACCTGATCCTGCACGTGCACCGGCTGGAGCAAAGCACCATCGTGTTCGTCACGCACGATGTGGAAGAGGCGATCTACCTCGGGCAACGCGTGGTCCTGATGGCGCCGCGCCCCGGACGCATCGACACCGTCTACGAGGTGCCGCTGCCGGCCGCGCGCACGCAGGAGATGAAGCTCTCCTCCGAATTCCTGAACCTCAAGCGCGAGGTGCTCGCGCGCATCCGCGCCACCTCCGGCATGCAGACGGATTTCGAATTGCTCGAGCAGCTCTCGCATGCCGCATCCACCGACCTCGCACCCGAGCCGCAGGCCTGAGTTGCCACCCGGAGACCAACAGAATGGAAACCCCTGAACACGCCTTTGCGAACCCGTCCGTGCATGCCGCGGTGGATGTCATCGACCACTGGCGCCGCTTTGCCCCCGACCTGCCCGCCAGCCAGGTGGCCTGGAGCGAAGTCCTGCCCGGCGGCTGCCACTGGAGCTGGCGCTTGTCGCGCGGCATGGCCCTGCGCTTTGCCGCCCTGGACGCGCGCGCCAACTGCTCCGTGGTGCTCTACGCCGCGCATGACCGGCTGGAGCGCTACAGCATGCCCGACACCTGCAAGGCGCTGCACACCGCGCATTTCACGCGCGGCCATGTGCTGATGAGCGATATGGGCCGCGCCATGGCCTCGATCACGCACGACACACTGGGCTGGCACGACCCGTTCGGCGGCTTGCTGGACGCCGCGCGCCTGCATGAGAAGTACGGCGAGCAGCGTTTCGGGCAACACCGCAACGCCATGTACCGCGCGGGCCGCGATGGCCTGCTGATCGAAATCGGCAAGTACGGCCTCGGCGCGCGCGACCTGATCGCGCCGGTCAACCTGTTCAGCAAGATCGCCGTGGACGCGCACGGCAACTTCGCCTTCGATGCCAGCCTGGCGGTGCAAGGCAGCTCGGTGGAACTGCGCTGCGACATGGACCTGATCGTGGCCGTCTCCACCGCCCCGCATCCGCTGGACCCGCGCCCCGGCTACGCGCCCGGCAGGGTGGGCGTCGCGGCCTGGCGCAACGGCCCGGCCCCGGCCGACGACTTCTGCCGCGGCTACCGCCCCGAATGCGCGCGCGCCTTGCACAACGCCGATGTGTTCGCGCTGTCCTGAAGACCACGAGGAACCGATATGACCAACGCTGCCACCGCTACCCTGCGCACGAGTTCGCTGGACCCCGCGCACGCGACGCTGCGCCACCGCCAGCCGGCGGGTGAGCCCTGGCTCACCGAAATCCGCGCCGGGCAGACCGTGCGCATCGTCGACCTGGAAGGCAACCAGGCCGCCGACGTGCTGTTCTACAACCGGCATGACGTGGCCGAGCATTACAGCGCCACCGATACGCTGCTGCGCCAGGGCGGCATCTACCTCAGCAGTGGCTCGGTGCTGGTGTCAAGCGCTGGCCGGCCGATGCTGACCATCGTGGCCGACACCTGCGGGCGCCACGACACCCTGGGCGGCGCCTGCGCGGCCGAAAGCAACACCGTGCGCTACGCGCTGCAGAAGAAGTTCATGCACTCCTGCCGCGACAACTACCTGCTGGCGATGGCGCATGCCGACGTGGGCCTGAGCAAGCGCGACCTGGTGCCCAACATCAACTTCTTCATGAACGTGCCAGTCACGCCGGAAGGCGGCCTGTGCTTTGCCGATGGCATCTCCGGCCCGGGCAAGTATGTGGAGCTGCGCGCCGAGATGGACGTCTGGATGCTGGTGTCCAACTGCCCGCAGCTCAACAACCCGTGCAACGCGTACAACCCCACGCCGGTGGAGTTCATCGTGTGGGATGCCGCGATCACTGCCCGCGCGCGGATCGCGTAGCGCGCAGAACGTAGTACCAGCTTGCCCATTCCGCGCCCCAAGGGCGCCGCTGCGGGACGACCCGCAGCCGAGATGATTCCCGCAGGACGACCTGCCCCGAGGGAACCACCCGCATGTCCTCGCCATCTCAACGCTTCGACACCGTCCTGATCGCCAATCGCGGCGCCATCGCCTGCCGCATCATCCGTACCCTGCGCGCGCTTGGCCTGCGCTCGGTCGCCGTCTACTCCGAAGCCGACGTGGATTCGGCCCACGTTGCGCAAGCTGATGTGGCGGTCTGCATCGGCCCGGCGCCCGCGGCGCAGAGCTACCTCGATGCCGGGCGCATCCTGGCCGCCGCCCGCGAGACCGGCGCTGGCGCCATTCATCCCGGCTACGGCTTCCTGTCCGAGAACGCCGGCTTTGCCGAAGCCTGCGAAGCCGCCGGCATTGCCTTCATCGGCCCGACGCCCGCCCAGATGCGCGCATTTGGCCTCAAGCACACGGCCCGCGCGCTGGCCGAACAGCACCGCGTACCGTTGCTGCCGGGCAGCGGGCTGCTGCCCGGCCTGGCCGTCGCGCGTGCCGAAGCGCTGCGCATCGGCTATCCCGTCATGCTCAAGAGCACTGCCGGTGGTGGCGGCATCGGCATGCGGCTGATCCGCAGCGAGGCCGAGCTGGCGCCCGCCTTTGAAGCGGTGGAGCGCCTGGCGCGCGCCAACTTCAAGGATGCCGGGCTGTTCCTGGAGAAGTTTGTCGAGCGCGCCCGCCATATCGAGGTGCAGTTGTTCGGCGATGGCCAAGGCAAGGTGGTCACGCTCGGCGAGCGCGATTGCTCGGCGCAGCGCCGCAACCAGAAAGTCATCGAGGAAACACCCGCGCCAGGGCTGGATGCGGCCACGCGCAGCGCGCTGCTGGGCGCCGCCGAGCGGCTTGGCCAGGCGGTTGGCTACCGCTCCGCCGGCACGGTGGAATTCGTGCTCGACGCGGACACCGGCGCCTTTTACTTCCTGGAGGTCAACACGCGCCTGCAGGTGGAGCACGGCGTGACCGAACAGGTCACGGGCATCGACCTGGTCGCATGGATGGTGCGGCTGGCGCGTGGCGAGGACTTCGCGCTGGCAGCCCCCGCACCGCGCGGCGCCTCGATCCAGGTGCGCCTCTATGCAGAAGACCCCGCGCGCAACTTCCAGCCTAGCGCGGGCTTGCTGACTGAAGTGCGCTTTCCTGAAGACGCCCGGATCGACACCTGGATTGGCGCGGGCAGCGAGGTGCCGCCGCACTACGACCCCATGCTCGCCAAGCTGATCGTCACCGGCACCGACCGCGAAGACGCTGTGGCAAAGCTGCAGGCGGCGCTTGGCACGACGCGGCTGGCGGGCATCGAGACCAACCTGCGCTACCTGCGCGCGGTGGCAGCCAGCGACGAGTTCATCCACGGGCGCATCATCACGCGCTCGCTGGCGGATYTCACCTACCGGCCCAACGCGGTCGAAGTGCTGGACGGCGGCGTGCAGACCACGGTGCAGGACTGGCCTGGCCGCGCCGGCTACTGGGACGTGGGCGTGCCGCCGTCCGGCCCCATGGACGACCTGGCGTTCCGCCTGGCCAACCGCCTGGTCGGCAACCCAGGCACCGCCGCCGGGCTGGAATGCACGCTGAGCGGGCCGACGCTGCGCTTTCACCATGATGCGGTCATCGCGCTGTGYGGCGCGCCCATGCCAGCCACGCTGGATGGCGTGGCGCTGGCGCCCTGGCAATCGCACCGCGTGGCCGCGGGCAGCGTGCTGCGCCTGGGCGCGGTGGCCACCGGCGGCAGCCGCGCCTACCTGGCCGTGCGCGGCGGCATGGATGTGCCGCACTACCTCGGCAGCCGCTCCACCTTTACGCTGGGCCAGTTCGGCGGCCATGCCGGCCGTACACTGCGCACCGCCGACATGCTGCACATCGGCAGTGAAACCGCCGGCGAGCCGGTAGCAGCGCTGGCGCACGATCAGATCCCGGCCTATGCCGGCGGCAACCACGCCTGGGATATCGCGGTGCTGTACGGCCCGCACGGCGCACCGGACTTCTTCACCGGCGACGACATCGACGCGTTTTTCGGCACCGAATGGCAGGTGCACTACAACTCCAGCCGCACCGGCGTGCGCCTGATCGGCCCCAAGCCAATGTGGGCGCGCCGCGACGGCGGCGAGGCGGGGCTGCATCCCTCCAACATCCACGACAACGCCTACGCCATCGGCGCCATCGACTTCACCGGCGACATGCCGGTGATCCTCGGCCCGGATGGTCCCAGCCTGGGCGGCTTTGTCTGCCCGGCCGTGGTGATTGCCGCCGAGCGCTGGAAGCTCGGCCAGTTGCGCCCGGGCGACGCAGTGCGCTTTCATGGCGTGACGCAGGAGCAGGCCGCGCAGCGGCAGGCGGCGCAGGACCGCTGGGTGCGCGAGCTGAGCGCGCACCCGGCCTTCCTGCCCGACACAGGAGCCGGCGCCGGCGAACACGGCTCGCCGATCCTGCGCCAGCGCGCGGCCTCGGCCAGCCGCCCCGGCCTGGTCGTGCGCCAGGCGGGTGACCGCTACCTGCTGGTGGAGCTGGGCGAGCTGCAGCTCGACATTGCCTTGCGCATGCGCATCCATGCGCTGCATGCCGCGCTGCAAGCCCTGCGGCTCGACGGCGTGGTTGACCTGACACCAGGCAYCCGCTCGCTGCAGGTGCATTTCGACCCGCGCCGGCTCGCGCGTGCCGCCCTGATCGACACCATCCTGGCCGCGGACGATGCGCTGGGCGATACCGACGACCTCGTCGTGCCATCGCGCACCGTGCATCTGCCGCTATCGTGGGACGACAGCGCCACGCGGCTGGCCATCGACAAATACATGCAATCGGTGCGCCCGGACGCGCCGTGGTGCCCTAGCAATATCGAGTTCATCCGCCGCATCAACGGGCTCGATTCGGTCGAGGCGGTGYAGCGCATCGTCTTCGATGCCAGCTACCTGGTGCTGGGGCTGGGCGACGTGTACCTGGGCGCGCCCGTGGCCACGCCGCTGGACCCGCGCCACCGGCTGGTCACCACCAAGTACAACCCGGCCCGCACCTGGACGCCGGAGAACGCGGTGGGCATCGGCGGCGCCTATATGTGCGTCTATGGCATGGAAGGGCCCGGCGGCTACCAGTTCGTTGGCCGCACGCTGCAGATGTGGAACCGCTGGCGCGACGCGCAAAGCGGCGCCGCCGACTTCGACGCGGGCAAGCCGTGGCTGCTGCGCTTCTTCGACCAGATCCGCTTCTATCCTGTCAGCGAAGACGATCTCACCAAGATCCGGCGCGACTTCCCCGCGGGTCGCTATCCGCTGCGCATCGAGCAAGGCACGTTTGGCATGCGCGACTACCGTCGCTTCCTGGACAAGCATGCAACGGATATCGCGGCGTTCAGGCAATGCCAGCAAGCCGCGTTCGGCGCGGAGCGGGAACGCTGGCGCGCGCTCGGGCAGGCCGAGTACGTGGACGAAACGCAGGCGCCCTCCGCCGCTGCGGCCCACGCCACCGAACTCCCGGAGCAAGCCCATGTGGTGTGCAGCCAGGTACCCGGCAGCGTGTGGCGCGTGCTGGTAAAGGAAGGCGACGCGGTGGCCGAGGGCGACACGCTGGCCATCGTGGAATCGATGAAGATGGAGTTTGCCATCACGGCGCCTTGCGCCGGCTACGCCTGGCGCGTGGCCTGCCGCGAAGGCGCGCCCGTGAGCGCCGGGCAGGAAGTCGTCATCGTGGTGCCGCAAAGCGTGGCAGCGAAGGAGGCAGCATGACGGTCCCCTTCTCGCTCGATATCGCCTCGCTGCAAGCGGCTTACCAACGCGGCGAACGCACGCCCACCGAGGTCATCGAAGCGGTGATTGCGGCGACAGAGCACGATCCGCATCACGCGTGGATCCATCGCCTCGACGCCACGGCCCTGCGTGCCCGGGCAAGGGAGCTGGAACAGAACGGGCCGGCCGGCCTGCCCTTGTACGGCATTCCGTTCGCGATCAAGGACAACATCGACCTGGCCGGCGTGCCGACCACGGCCGCCTGCCCGGACTACACCTATATGCCGGCCCGCAGTGCTTTCGTGGTGCAACGGCTGCTGGATGCCGGCGCCATTGCCGTGGGCAAGACCAACCTCGACCAGTTCGCCACCGGGCTCAACGGCACCCGCTCGCCCTATGGCGCCTGCCACAATGCCTTCGATCCCGAGCGCATCTCCGGCGGCTCCAGCTCCGGCTCCGCCGTGGCGGTGGCCCTGGGGCAGGTGAGCTTCGCGCTGGGCACCGACACGGCGGGCTCCGGCCGCGTGCCCGCCGCGTTCAATCACCTGGTGGGGCTCAAGCCGAGCTGCGGTCTGCTGTCGACCAGCGGCGTGGTGCCGGCCTGCCGCTCGCTCGATACGCCCTCGGTCTTCGCGCTGACCGCCGACGACGCGCACCGTGTGTTCGCGGTGGCGCAGGGCTTCGATGCCGACGACCCCTATGCGCGCCCGGTCCAGCCGCATGGTTTCGACTTCGGCGTCGCTGCTGCATTCCGCCTCGGCGTGCCGGCGCCGGGGCAGCTGCGCTTCTTCCAGCCAGGCTATGCCGACGCCTTCGCCCAAGCGTGCGCGCATGCCCGCGCGCTGGGCGCCGAGCTGGTCGAGATTGATTTCGCCCCGTTCCTCGAAGCCGCCCGGCTGCTGTACGAAGGCCCCTGGGTGGCCGAGCGCTACCAGGCCATCCGCGCCTTCGTCGATGCGCATCCGCATTCGCTGTACCCGGTCACGCAGCAGATCACGCTGGGCGGCGCCACACCGCTGGCCGCCGATGCCTTCGCCGCCATGTACCGGCTGCGCGCGCTGCAGCGCCAGAGCGAAGCCGCCTGGGCCCAGGCGGACGCCCTGCTGCTGCCCACCGTACCTGGGCATCCGACCATCGCCGCCATGCTGGCGGAGCCGGTCGCGCGCAACAGCGAGCTGGGCCTGTACACCAACTTCATGAACCTGCTGGACTGCGCCGGCATTGCCGTGCCCGCCGGCTTCCTCGCCGACGGTCTGCCCTTCGGCATCACGCTGGTCGCGCCGGCCCACCAGGACGTGCCGCTGCTGCATCTGGCGCGGCGCTGGCAATATGCCCTGCAAGGACGCGCGGCCACGATGGGCGCAACGGGCAGGACGTTGCCCGCCGCCGCCAGTGTGCCGCCCGCCGGGCGCAGCGGCCAGCTGCAAGTCGCCGTCTGCGGCGCCCACCTGCAAGGCCAGCCCCTGCACCACCAGCTGGCCGAGCGTGGCGCGCGCCTGCTGGCACGTACCCGCACGGCGCCGAGCTACCGCCTCTACGCGCTGGCCGGCGCCGGCGTGCAGCGGCCCGGCCTTGTACGCGTGGGGCAAGCCGAAGGTGCCGCCATCGAGGTCGAAGTATGGGAGATGCCCGAGGCCCGCTTCGGCAGCTTCGCCGCCGGCATTCCCGCGCCCCTCGGTATCGGCCGCACCGTACTGGCCGACGGCAGCAGCGTTCCAGGCTTTATCTGCGAACCGTGCGGCATAGCCGGCGCGACCGACATCACGGAATTTGGCGGCTGGCGGGCGTGGCGCGCCCACCAGGCAGCCATCGGCACGGAGCCGCCGCCGCACTGAGCCCCCCGCCGTTCTCTCCTGTTTGCCGTTTTTTGTTCCCATCCACCCACTGGTCCCAACCGTGAGTTCCACCATGTTCGCCCCTACTACAGGCACGCCCTCCCATCGTCCGTCGTCGCCGCGCGTGGTTCCCGCGTGGCTGGCCGCTTGCGCGCTGCTAGCCTGCGCAGCGCCGGTCACGGCCCAGGATAGCGGCCAAGCCGCCCAAGCCGCCGAGGCGAATGCGCCGGAAGCCGCACCTGCGGAGCCGGCCGGCCCTTACACGTTCACGGGCCATCTCGACGCCGTCTCCCGCTATGTCCTGCGCGGCGCCACCACCACCTACGGCAACGGCGCCCCACTGGGTAACGCCGGCGGCGACGCCCCGGAATCCTCGCGGCCAGCACTGCAATGGGGCGTGGACCTGGCGCATGAAAGCGGCTGGAGCATCGGCTACTGGGCGTCGATGATCAACTACTCGTACCAGCAACTGGGCAACTCCTACAGCGACCGCTCGATCACCAGCTTCCAGACCGCGAAGTCGATCGAGAACGATTTCTACGGGGCCTATAGCGGGAAGATCGTCGGGGACCTCGGCTACACGGTCGGGATGACGGCCTATTACTACATCAATGGCTCCCATGCCAATGCGCTGGAATCCAGGCTCGGCCTGAGCTATGGGCCGTTCAGCCTGAATGCGCAGACGCTGCTCAACGATGTGGTGTGGGGGAACAAGGGGGATACGTACTGGACGCTGGTCTATACCAAGACCTTGCCCTATGGCATTACCTTCACCGGCACGGTGGGGGCATACACGTACAAGAAGGAGGGAAAGTACCTTGGCACCACTGATACRCTCAGCGGGACTTCATGCGGGCCACATGGCGCGTTTGTCGTCAATGGATGCTTTGCGGGGAATACGCCGTACAGCGGAGCCTTCCGGCATCTCACACTGGCGCTTGCCGCGCCGATTCCCGGGACGCCGCTTAGCGCAGGGCTTCAGTGGATTATTGGGGGGTATAACCGGTTTGGGGTGCATCAGGAGAATCGGGTCTTGGCTTCGGTTAGTTATGGGTTTTGAGCGAATTGGGAAGCAGGACAACTGTCAAGTCGCAGTCAGTGCTTCTTTGGCTACCAAGTCTATCTACCGGGGGAGTGGGCTGAAGATACTTAGCGGCGCCGGTAGGCGGATTTCCCACCGACGTGAGGTTCCTGACGAAGGACGTCCCGGGAAGGGGGCTGTAAAGCCTCTCGGTCCCAAGACCAAGTTTGCCAGCGAGCCTGCGCTCCACGCGATAGGTCGCGAAGAGTACATTGACTTTAGCCATTGTGACCGCCTACGCTGTTAGCGCAGCAAACACAACGCAGCGCAACTCTCAGGCGGCAGGAATAGCTGGCGTGGCGGCGCCCGGCGCCCGCCTCTGCCAATGGTAGGTGTTTCGCCAAAGGGGTGACGACGTCACAATTCAATGCGAAGACCAAGACCGGCGGTTTTCCTCGCATGCCTGCTTTGCGCCCCCGGATGGGCGTTGGCACAGGCTACGGCCGAGGCTGTCCCTGCGTTCAAGCAGGTTGAGTCGCTGGAGGCCAGGGTGCAGGGATGCGTGACCTGTCATGGCCAGAGCGGACAAGGCACGAGCAACGGTTACTACCCACGTATCGCCGGAAAGCCCGCGGGCTATCTCTACAATCAACTGGTGGCCTTCCGGGACGGAACCCGCAAGTACCCGCCCATGAACTACCTGGTCGCATACCTGCCCGATGCCTACCTGCGGGAAATCGCCGACCACTTCGCCAAGCAAAGACCACCGTTCGCGGCCCAGGAGGCCGGAACCACGGATCCCGTCACGGTGGCACGAGGCCAGGCCCTGGTACGCACAGGCGATGCCAGCAAGAATGTCCCCGCGTGCGCGACGTGCCATGGGGCCGGGCTGACTGGCATGGAGCCGGGCATTCCAGGTTTGATCGGGCTACGCCCTACCTATATCGTGGCGCAGCTAACGCGCTGGCGCGTCGGCGACCGGCATGCCGCCGAGCCCGATTGCATGAAGCGCATTGCTACGCGGCTTTCCGATAGCGATATAACGGCGGTAGCAGCGTGGTTGTCGCAGCAGCCCGCGCCGAAGGATCTGTCTCCCGAGTCGTCCAACCTTGTGCGCATGCCTCTGGCGTGCGGCAGCCAGCGATAAGCCATATGCGAACGAGCGCGCGTATTGGGATCGGAGTTGCAGTCCTGCTGGCCGTAGCCGTGGTCGCCATGTACTGGTTCCGCCCCAGCAGGCTTCCTGAAAAAACGGACGCCCGGCCCATCAATGCGACAACTCAGATCATCGGCAGCGGAGAGTATCTCGCCCGCGCCGGCGACTGCGTGGCCTGCCATACGGCACCAAACGGCAAGCCGTTCGCGGGAGGCCGCGCGATGGCTACGCCTTTTGGCAGCCTCTATGTTCCTAACATTACGCCAGACGACGAAACCGGCATTGGCCAATGGACCGCCGACGACTTCTACCGGATGATGCACACCGGCGTCTCGCGTGACGGGGCGCTGTTGTATCCGGCCATGCCGTTCGCCTCCTATACCAAAGTGACACGGGCCGACTCGGATGCGATCTTCGCCTATCTTATGTCCGTCGCACCGGTAAAGCAGGCCAATCGCGCGCACGAGCTGCGCTTCCCCTTCAACAAGCGCGAACTTTTGATCGGCTGGAGAACGCTGTACTTCAAGGAGGGCGAGTACACCGCTGATTCCAAGCAATCCGCGCAATGGAACCGCGGCGCATATCTCGTACAGGGCCTGGGGCACTGCGCGATGTGCCATACGGCTATCAATATGTTGGGCGGTTCGAGCGAGTCGAAAGCATTCGAAGGCGGCATGATCCCCAACCAGAACTGGTATGCGCCTTCACTCACCTCCAACCAGGAGGCCGGGCTAGGAAACTGGTCCATCAAGGACATCACGGACCTCCTGCAAATTGGCGTTTCGCACCGGGCGACGGTGTATGGCCCGATGGCCGAGGTCGTCTACAACAGCCTTCAGTATCTTAGCGATGCCGACGTCGAGGCGATGGCGGTCTATCTCAAGGCATTGCCGCAACGGGATGCCGAACCGCCTCCCACCAGCCAGGCGCGCCTGGTCGATCCGGCTGTGATGGAACTGGGCCGCAAGGTGTACGCACTGCAATGCGCTGTCTGCCACGGCGCGGAAGGCAAAGGGCAGCCGCCGGCATTTCCCCCACTGGCGGGCAATCAGTCCCTCACCATGTTGTCGCCCGTCAATTCCATTCGCATGGTGCTCAACGGCGGCTATGCGCCCGGTACCGCGAAGAACCCGCGGCCTCATGGCATGCCCCCCTTCTCGCATATCCTGAACGATCAAGAGGCGTCTGCCGTAGTCACGTATATCCGTGTTGCTTGGGGCAATAGCGGTACGCCCGTGACACCGGCCCAGGCCAACGATCTTCGTACGCTGCTTCCTGAGTGAGGAAAGTGATGGCCGATCCCATTGAGAGTGAGGAAGCGAGACAACTGGACGTGGAAGTCGCTCGGATCGTCAGCCGCGGCCCGTCGGGGACGTTTGCGATAGCCGGCGTCGCGACCGCCATCGTGATTGCCATCTATTTCGGCTTCTATCTGTTTGTCTATCTGCCGCGAGGCGTGGTTCAGTGAGCGCCGATACCAACTCCCCGGCAAACGACGGCAGCCACCACGCGGAATTTGTCGCCGTCGCGGCAGAACGCCGCTGGGCCATCGTCGTTGGGATCATCATCGCCTCCCTGGTGGCAGTGATGATCATCACCAGCCTTCACTGGGCGGCCATGCCGCCGTCCAGGGTAGAGACCATCGACGTGAAGACCTTGCACATCCGGGGCGAATTCGTTGAAAGCAACTTGGGCACCGCAATGGACAATGACGGCAAGGTGATCGTCCGCGTCGTAGCCCAGCAGTACTCTTTCGTGCCGCAATGCATCGTCGTACCCGCAGACGTGCCCATTACCTTCCGTGCCACCAGCACCGACGTCGTACACGGCTTTATCGTCGGAACAACCAATGCCAACACGATGCTGATCCCGGGTTTCGTGTCGACGTTCACCACCAGGTTTCGCACTACGGGCGAGCAATTGATGCCGTGCCATGAATACTGCGGCACCGGACATGAAGCCATGTGGGGTCGCGTACAAGTGCTAGCGCGCGACGAGTTTCTCGCCAAGACGCGTACAGAAGAAAGGCTGACCTGTGTTCCTCGCTAGAAGACTCGTGCTGGCCCATTTCTGGGTCGCCTTCGTCGCCTTCCTCGGCGCGATCCTGCTTGGCGAATGGCAGATGTACATTCGCAGCCCGCTGCATGCGTGGATCAACAACCCGGAGCACTACTATCGATCGGTGACGGCACACGGCACCGTGATGGCTTACGTGCTGCCCACACTGGTAGCCATGGGCTTCGGCTATGCCATCACGGAACTTGCGCTGAAAAGGCCATTGATCGGCGTGCGATGGGCCTGGGGCGGCTTTTGGCTGGTGGTGGGCGGCACCGCGATGGCAGCCGTCACCATGGCGATTGGCAAGGCGTCGATCCTGTACACGTTCTACCCGCCCATGATTGGAAGCCCGTTCTACTATCTTGGCGTCGTGCTGGTGGTCGTGGGCTCCTGGATCTGGGTTGCGCTGATGGCCATCAACCTGAGGGCGTGGAAGAAAGACAATCCCGGCGCAACTGTTCCGCTGGCGATGTTTGGTAACGTCGCGGGTGCCTACCTGTGGGCCTGGACGTCGCTGGGCGCCGCCATCGAAGTGCTCGTGCTAATCCTTCCCGCATCGCTTGGCCTGACCGACACCATCAACGCGGGCCTGGCGCGGGTCTTTTTCTCGTGGACCCTGCATGCCATCGTCTACTTCTGGCTGATGCCGGCGTATATCGCGTTCTATACGATCGTGCCACGTGCGATTGGAGGAAGGCTGTATAGCGATACGATGGCGCGCGTCGCATTCGTCCTCTTCCTGGTGTTCTCGATGCCCATCGGTATCCACCATCTGTTCGCCGACCCACAAGTGGGTGCCGGGTTCAAGTTTGTGCACGCGGCGATGACCGCCATGGTGTCCGTGCCGACGCTGTTGACCGTGTTCACCATCGTCGCGTCGGTCGAGATTGCCGGAAGGCTGCGTGGCGGCAAAGGGCCGTTCGGCTGGGTCAAGGCGCTGCCTTGGGACAACCCCGTGATGTTGGCGGTGACCTTCTCCTTCATCATGCTTGGCTTCGGCGGTGCGGGGGGCCTGATCAACATGAGCTACCAGCTCAACGAGACCATCCACAACACGCAGTGGGTCACCGGCCACTTTCATCTCATCTTTGCCGGGGCAATCGTCATCATGTACATGGTGGTCGCGTATGACCTATGGCCACAACTGACGCAATGCGAACCGCTGTCAACAGGAATCATGAAGTTGCAACTGTGGCTATGGTTCGTTGGCATGCTAGTGTTGTCGCTGCCATGGCACCTGGTGGGGCTGCTTGGCATGCCGCGACGCATGGCTTACTACGACTACACGCATCCGGCTATCCACCCGCAAGCGTGGACAGTGACAGCATCGGCAGCGGGTGGCTTGTTGCTTGTCATTTCCGCATTTCTCTTTATCTTCGTCCTGGCGCGCGCGCGCAAAGGCACGGCAGGTCCCGCGCCCTATAGCTTCAGCGAGCCTGTCCACGCAGGCGCTCCGGCGCCGGTGGCATTGAACGGATTTGGCCTGTGGGTGGCGATGATGATCAGCCTCACCGTCGTCAACTACGGATACCCCATCGTGCAACTGGCGTCCCTGAAGGAAGCATCCGTGCCGGTGGTACCAATCGGGAGCCGATGATGCACGAAGGCGGCATGTATGCATGGCGCAACCCGTGGTTCCGTTGGAGCGTGGTGTTCCTTTCGGCCTTGACCGTCCTGTCGATACTCGTAGGCTTCGTGTGGCTGCCGTCCGTCCATGGCGACTTCACCGCCCAGGGAATCTGGGCCAGCATTTGCCGCGCGGCCGGCGTACCCGCCGCCTGGAGCAGCGGAGCAGCCGTGAAGGACGGACCCGGCTCGTCCAATGTCGTGCTCGAGCGCGACATGGCGCGGGCCGCCCCCAGCGATTCGATCGGCCGGGGCGCAACGCTCGCACTCAACTGCACCATGTGCCATGGCGCGCAAGGCATGAGCATCTCGAACGCGCCCAATCTTGCCGGGCAGTATCCCGAGGTGGTCATCAAGCAATTGCATGACTACAAGAGCGGCAAGCGCGCAAGTCCGATCATGGAGGCTCTGGCAACGCGTCTGCCCGACAAGGACATCGAAGACCTGGCCGCTTACTTTGCTTCCCTGCCCAAGGCAAGAACCTCCCCGACTACCTACGACGAGTCGCTCCCGTCGCTGGTCCGCGTCGGGGACCCGATGCGCAATATAGCGCCATGCATTTCCTGCCACGGCGGCGTCGACCAGAAGCTGGGCGCCCCGTGGCTGGAAGGCATGCCAAAGGAATACCTGGTAGGGCAACTCAAGGCCTTCGCGCAAGGCAATCGCCACAACGATCCAGAAGCACAGATGCGTAACATGGTGCGGGGGATGAGCGCGCAGGAGATGGAAGAGGTGTCGGCCTTTTACGCCCGCAAAGCAAGTCCGGTGGAAGGAAGATAGCTAGGCAGCTAGAGCCGAGGCGACGATCGTGAGCAGGGCCAGCAAACCCCTGAGGGATTCCGCTGCGAGTTGCCGTGCTACCCTACTCCAGACCCACAGCGGACCACGCATGGGCCCGATCTCTGCCCTGACAGGATGCGTTTGCGGCGCGGAAAATTCACGGCGGTTTGATGTTCGCTGCCTGTTTCCCCTTGGGACCTTGCTTGACTTCAAAACTGACCTTCTGGACCTCCTGAAGCGATTTGAAGCCGTTTCCCTGAACCTCGGAGACGAATACCATGACGCGATGAGCGCGCTTACGGGTTCACGTCCAGCGATACGCCGGCGCAGCGAATCACGCGCAGGTAGGCGACCGTATCCCCGACTGCGGCGGTGGCCTGCTCCGCAAGCRTCCATATGCGCGCAGACTTTTCGGCGCACGCCATCATCGTCTCGAGAGCATCCGAATCTGCAAACCCGTGAGCTGCCGCTGCCCCGAGTACGGCATCGAGAACGCGTCGGGCCGCAACTCGGGCAGCGATCGGCGCCATGGGAGCCCGATACGCAAGAAAGCCTGCCATCAGCAAAAATTCGGCCGGGCTAATGTGCTGGCCATTGCCAACAGGAACACCGTCCGTATCGACTCGATCTTGCGTCATGCATCGCCTCCCTCTTTGGAGCACTTAGCGCTGTGATCGCGCGGATCCGTGCATTCCGTAGCGGATTCGACGATGTGCCCGGTGCTGCACGCGGCTCCGGACGCCGCTTGATGCCTGAGGTGACGCCGCGGGCCGCGCAGAGTTAGTCTAGTACAGGATGAATCGCCAATGCCGGCAAACGCGGCGTCCGATCGCCGCGGGTGTTGCCTCTTAGGTGTGTGTTTCGGTAAGCTGGGCATCGACAGGCATCGACACCGGGTTTATACGACCTTCCACCTTCAACGTGATCGCGCTTTAACGACCGACGGTGAAAAGGCCAATTTTTCGCCATGCCGAGACCCCAAGTCGTAGTATTCTTGATCCGCCTCCTGCTCCCCAGCGATAGCCGCTGCCTCGCTACCCGGGTGAACTGTCGTGCTGCTCTGAAACGATGATGATGAGGCGAATCGCTGCGCTCCCGTTCCCATAGGCCCACAGGAGAGGACGACGTCCAAAGCAACTATCCAGTAATTGTCATCTTTTTGAAGGCTTCGAAACACTTCGCGAACATCGCCGATGCCTGGCGAGTCCGTGCGGGTGACTGATCCCGGCCACGCCGACTATTCTCTTCGAGGGCATTAATGAAAACGCTGTTTCTCCAGGCACCTTCATTTGAAGGCTTCGATGGCGGAGCGGGCTCACGC
>NZ_JBFTND010000154.1:0-17878 GCF_056397305.1 Cupriavidus sp. 05N40 | reverse complement strand
ATCGTGACCGGCAAGGAGAAGGGCCTGGCCGATATCACGCTGTTTTCCGGCATCGGCCTGATGGGCGGCGCCATGCTGCGCGATTTCGCCATCGTCGCCACCGCCTTCGAAGTGCAGGTGACGGAAGCCCGCAAGGCAGGGCTGGTGGGCGCGGTCTCGCTGCTGCTGGGCACCATCCTGYCGTTTATCGTGGGTGCCGCCGTGGCGCGCGCCTTCGGCTACAGCGACGCGGTCAGCATGACCACCATCGGCGCCGGCGCGGTGACCTACATCGTGGGTCCGGTCACCGGCGCGGCGCTCGGCGCCAGTTCCGACGTGATCGCGCTGAGCATCGCCACCGGGCTGATCAAGGCGATCATCGTGATGGTGGGCACGCCCATGGCGGCAGGCTTCCTGGGCTTGAACAATCCGCGCGCTGCCATGGTGTTCGGCGGGCTGGCGGGTACCGTCAGCGGTGTCTCGGCCGGCCTTGCCGCGACCGACCGCCGCCTGGTGCCCTATGGTGCGCTGGTGGCCACTTTCCATACCGGGCTGGGCTGCCTGCTGGGGCCGTCGCTGCTGTTCCTGGCGACCAAGGCGCTGGTGGGGTAGGTGGCGGCGGCCCGCCGCCCGCGTCATCTCCGGCGGGGGCGCCGGGATGAGGCGGGCGGTGTCGCTTGTGCGGGCCGGCAGGCTATGGCCGCACGATCAGCTGATGGTGTGCGCTCATTCTTGTCCGGCGATGCCGCGCAGCAGCGCGGGTATCGGCTTCAGCGGGCCCAGCAGGGAAGGGTCGATGCCGTACTGGCGATCGATGGTTGCGGACACATCCTGATAGTCGATGTGCGTGGCGTGCTGTTCGTCTTCCCAGATCACTGCCCTGAGCGGAAGCTCGAGCGCCGCGTGCGGGTTTGCCGCCATGACCGGCGTGCCCGCCTTGGGGTTGCCGAACAACAGCAGGCGGGTGGGCCGCAAGGTCATCCCGGCGCCCGCCGCCGCCGCGCTCTGGTCGATGTCGGCAAACAGGGTCACGCCGCGTGCCGCCAGCGTGTCCTTGAAGCGCGCTATCGTGGTCTGGAAATCGTAGCGGCTTTGCAGGGTGAGTACCGCGGCCGGATGGCCTGCGGACGGTTCGGCGTGAGCGGTCATGGCAGATGTCATCCAGAAAGCGGTCAGAAGGGTCGTGCGCAGGGCGCGCGCCACGGCGCCTGCATTTCGTCGGTCTGGCATTCGGTCACTCCGGGCCTATCGATGGCTGGAGTCTAGGGCTGCCCGCCAGCGGTGTTGATGCCTGGCAGGCTCGATAACATGCCCGTTCGTCTCAAGTTGGCGGCCCGTGCCGGCGCAGACCAGGAAGTCGGGCCAGGGCAGCCTTGCCCTGGCCGCCGGGCGGGGCCGTCCAGGCGGGCCCGCCCGGCGGCGTCATGCCTCCCGGCGCATCGCCAGGCGGCACACCGCCGCCAGCGCCAGCAGGTTCGGATCGCGCTCGCGGCGGCGCAGGAAGCTCAGGCCGATGGTCTGGCGCAAGCGGTACTGCGAGGACAGCGGGATCAGCACTACCTTGTGCGGCAGCACGTCGCGCACGCGCCCCGGCAACAGGGCGTAGCCCACGCCGCCGCTGACCAGGTTCATCAGCGAGAAGATATCGCCCACCTTCATCACTACGTTGGGCGTGAAGTCGGCGATGCGGAAGGCCTCCAGGAAGCCCTGGAACGTGACGAAGCCTTCGCTGAGCGAGACGAAGGATTCGTCGCGGCAGGCGCGCAGGTCGATCGACGCCTGCCGCGCGTAGGCCGAATCGGCCGGCGCCGCGAAGTAGATCTCGTCCTCGAACAAGGGGATGGATTCGATATCCGGATCGGGCTCGGGCATGGCCATCAGCGCGGCGTCGATGCCACCCTGCTTGAGCTTGAACAGCAGGTCGGCGTTGGAGCCCAGCACCAGCTCGGCCTGCAGCGCGGGCCGCCGCACCTTGATGCCGATCACCACCTCCGGCACGGTACGGATCGTCAGCGAATAGAGCGAGCCGATCTTGAGGTGATCTGCCGAATACCCGGCGGCCTCGCGCGTGGAGCGGATGCCGTCTGACATGGTCTTGATCACCTCGGTGGCCACCTCGGCCAGCACGTGCGCGGCCTCGGTGGGCAGCAGGTTGCGGCCCTCGTGGCGGAACAGCGCGCAGCACATGCCCTCCTCGAGCGAGTGCAGCGCACGGTGCACGCTGACGGTGCTCACGTCCAGCGCCTCGGCGGCCTTGGCCAGGTTGCCGGCCTCCATGTAGGCGAGCAGGACTTCGAGCTTGCGGAAGGTGATTTCTTCGTTGATGCGGTTTCGCATAGGGAGGCGGCCTTGCTGCGTGCGGTGGCGACGAACGGACCATGATAACCAGATTCGCGCCGGGCCACGCCAGCCGGCGGCGGATCGCTCGCGCGCCTGCCGTCCGGCCGGGGCAGGGCGTCGCCGTCGTCGGGCGCGTGCAGCAGGGCCGGCGTGCCGGTGGTGCCGCCGGGCCGTTCCCGCTTCAGCGCGGCGTCATGCGTACTGCGCCGTCGAGACGGATGGTTTCGCCGTTGAGCATGGCGTTCTCGAGGATGTGCAAATGGTGTGTCCGATGCCGGAGGGCGGGGCGTCAGGACGCCTGGCGCCCCGCCAGGCCGCTCAGTTGCCTGTGAACACCGGCGTGCGCTTCTCCAGGAACGCGGCCACCGCCTCCTTGTGATCCGCGGTCTGGTGGGACAGCGCCTGGAATCCCGCCGACAGTTCCAGCAAGGTATCCAGCCGCGTGTGCATTGCCTCGCGCATCAGGCGCTTGGCCAGCCGCACCGCGTGCGGCGGGTTGGCGGCAATGCGCCCGGCCAGTTCGTTGGCGGCCGGCAGCAGCTGCTCCGCGGGCACCACGCGCGAGACCAGGTTCCATTCCAGGGCCTGGCGGGCGTCGATGGCCTGGCCGGTGAAGGTGAGTTCGGCCGCGCGCGACAGGCCGATGATGCGCGGCAGCAGCCAGGCGCCGCCGTCGCCGGGGATGATGCCGAGCTTGACGAAGCTCTCGGCGAACCGGGCCTGCTCGGAGGCGATGCGCAGATCGCACATGCAGGCCAGGTCCAGGCCCGCGCCCATGGCCGCGCCGTTGACGGCGGCGATCACCGGCACCTCCAGGTTGAACAGCGCCAGCGGCAGGCGCTGGATGCCGCAGCGGTAGTCCTGGCGGATCTCCATGCCGGGCACCTGGCCCGAGGCCTGGCGTTCCATGTCGCGGATATTGCCGCCCGACGAAAACGCGGTGCCGGCCCCGGTAATGATCACGGCACGCACGCTGCCGTCACGGTGGATGCGCTCGATGGCCGCCAGGAAGTCGTCCACGGCGGTGTTGCCGGTGAGCGGGTTGCGACGCTCTGGATCGTTCATGGTCAGCGTCACGATATGGCCCTGTTGCTCGTAGCGCAGGAAGCTGGTCATGCGGGTCTCCTTGTTCTTTTTTCTGTGTTGCCTCGATGCGGCGGCGCCGCTCACGCGTTCGATGGCCGGCTCTATTACAAAAGGCTAAGGGCGCGCGTCAACACGTGTCCAATATTAAATTTGACGATAGCGATATGCCGTGAATATCGGATCGGGTGCAATGACGGCAATGCGGCGCATGCCTTGAGACCAGCACACCAGTGGGTGCGTCCGGAATAATTCGCAGCATGATAGTTTGCAACCTAACTATTTGCCTGCTATTATTCGCCCATGCCTGCTATCGACGCCCTCCGTTTCGCTTTCACCGGCCAGCTCATGCTGGCCGGCCGCCAATGGCGCCAGATCTCCCAGGGCGCGGTGACCACATATGGCATATCCGCCGCGGCCGCCGGGCCCTTGTTGTTTATCCGCCGCCTGGGCGGTGGCGTGCGCCAGGTCACGCTGGCCGACTACGTGGGGCTGGAAGGCGCGTCGCTGGTACGGCTGGTCGACCAGCTTTCCGCCGCGGGCCTGGTGCGCCGCGAGGTGGACGCCAGCGACCGCCGCGCCAACGCGCTGTGGCTGACCGACGCCGGCGAGGAACTCGCCGCGAAGATCGAGGTGGACCTCAAGCAGGTACGCGCCGAGGTGTTCACGGGCATCAGCGAGCGGGATTTCGAAGGCGCGCAGCGTGTCCTGGACGCACTGGCGCGCGCTGCCGCAGCGACCTCGTCGACCTCGTCGACCTCGTCGGCTACTTCGGGCGCCTCCGGCAACACGGGGTCCTGAAGGCAATGATCAGCTGGCCAACCGGAAGAGACTGGATCTTTTCCTTCAAAGCATTTGCCGCTGCCATGCTGGCATTGTTTCTCGCGCTATACCTGGGCCTGCCGCGCCCGTACTGGGCCATGGGCTCGGTCTATATCGTGGCGCATCCGCTCACCGGCGCCACGCGCTCCAAGGCGCTTTACCGCGTGCTGGGCACGCTGCTCGGCGCGGCGGCCTCCATCGCGATGGTGCCGCCCCTGGTGAACGCGCCGGCGCTGCTGATGGCGGCGGTGGCGCTGTGGACCGGCGTGCTGCTCTATATCGCACTGCTGCATCGCACGCCGCGCAGCTATGTGTTCATGCTGGCGGCCTATACCTTGCCGCTGGTGGCCTTGCCCGCGGTGAACGACCCGGGCGGCGTCTTCGATCTCGCGGTGGCGCGCGCCGAGGAAATCTGCCTGGGCATCCTGTGCGCGAGCGTGGTCGGCTCGACCATCTTCCCGGCCAAGGTGTCCACCGTGCTGGGCGAGAAGACGGCCCAGTGGCTGAACGATGCCGCGCTGTGGGCGACCGACATGCTGTGCGCGGACGCTGCCGACAAGGTTTCGCGCCATCACAGCCGGCACCGGCTGGCAGCGGACATCCTGGCGCTGGACCAGTTGATCAGCCAGCTTTCCTACGACACCGAGACCGCCGAGCGCGTGAAGCACGCGCAGGAACTGCGCGGCCGCATGACCATGCTGCTGCCGGTGCTGTCGTCGCTGGCGGCGGTGGTGGAAGCCTTGCACCAGTATCCGGCCGGCGTGCCGGAGCGGCTGTCGCGGAACATGGCGCGGGTATCGAAGTGGATCGAAGGCGGCGCGCGGGCGCCGCTGCCCGCGCTGGAGTTGCCGCAGGCCGCGCCGATGGAAGACGCGCAGGCCAGCCTCGCGCCCGGCCAGGCGGAGCCCGACTGGCACGATGCGCTGGCCGCCACCGCCGAAGGGCGCCTGCGCGAGCTCATGGAGCTGTGGCAGGACTGCGTCGCGCTGCAGGGCCGCGTCGGCGGCACGGCTCCCGATGCGGGGTGGACGCCGGCATTCCGGCGCTGGGAGGTCGGTGCCGCGCGCCACTACGACCACGGCATGCTGCTGTTTTCCACGGTGACCGTGGCCCTCGCCATTTTCTGCATGGGCATGATCTGGATCCTGACGGGCTGGGCGGACGGCGCGGGCGCCGTGGCACTGGGCGCGATCTCGTGCTGCTTCTTCGCCGCGCTGGATGAACCCGCGCCGCAGATCCGCTCCTTCTTCACCTGGAACGTGGTGTGCCTGGCGATCGCCACCGTCTACCTGTTCGTCGTGCTGCCCAACGCGCACGACTTCGAGATGCTGGTGATGATGTTCTCCGCGCCCTACCTGGTGATCGGCGTGCTGATGGCGCAGCCGCGGCTGGCCCTGATCGGCATGCCGCTGGCGGTGATCACGGCCAACGATATCGGCATCCAGGGCGCGTACAGCGCGGACTTCCAGGCCTTTTTCAACGGCAACGTGGCYGGCATCGCAGGCATCCTGTTCGCACTGGTGTGGACCCTGGTGATGCGGCCGTTCGGCACCAAGGTGGCGGCGCGCCGGCTGGTTCGCGCCAGCTGGGACGATATCRCGCGCAACGCCACCGGGCGCGAACCGGGCGAGCACGCCCAGTTGCGCGCCCGCATGCTGGACCGCCTGGCGCAACTGGTGCCGCGGCTGGCCGCCAGCGAAGACGAGATGTCCAGCGATGGCTTCTCCGAAGTGCGGGTGGAACTGAGCACGCTGGCACTGCAGCGCGAGATGCCGGGCCTCGCGCCCGAGCACCAGCATGCCGTGGGGCGCGTGCTGCAAGGCGTGGCCAGCTACTACCAGGCGCGTCTCGATGCCCGTGCCAACACGCCGCCGCAGGTGCTGCGCGAGCGCATGGCCAAGGCGATCCGGGCCGTCGCCACGCGTGCCGACCAGGCTTCGCGCGAGGCCTTCGCCGCCCTGGTCGAGATGCATGTGGCCCTGTTCGCGGCGGCGCCGCTTGCCGCGCCGCCGGCCGTCGCGCCGGCAGGCATCCCGGCGGGCGAAGCGGACAAGGGTCAACAATAGTCATGGAAGCGAACAATGGTTACCAAGCAGGAGGCGAACGGCAATGAGCGGTGAGATCGACCTCTACGGCGTGTTTGTCCCGAGCCTGCTGGCGTGGATGCTGGTGGCTTTCCTGATCACCGCCTGCGTGCGCGCCGTGCTGTCGCGCGTGGGCTTTTACCGGCTGGTCTGGCACCGGTCGCTGTTCAATCTGGCGTTCTATGTGATCGTCCTGGGTGGCGTCGTCTACCTGGCGTATCGGCTGCAGTCATGAAACTGAATCTTCGTTCGCTCGGACCTATCGTCCTTACCCTCGTCGTCACCGCGGTCGCGGTGGTCGTCGTCAAGCACCTGTGGGATTACTACAYGATCGCGCCATGGACGCGCGACGGCCACGTGCGCGCCGACGTGGTGCAGATCGCGCCCGACGTATCGGGCCTGGTGACCAAGGTCATGGTCAAGGACAACCAGCTCGTCAAGCGCGGCCAGCCCCTGTTCGAGATCGACCGCGACCGCTTCGCGCTGGCATTGCAGCAGGCGCAGGCCACGGCCGCCGCGCACAGCGCCACGCTGGCGCAGGCGCGCCGCGAGGCACGGCGCAGCCAGACCCTGTCCGAGGTGGTGTCCAAGGAAGTGGTGGAAGAAGGGCTGGCCAAGGTGCAGGCCGGCGAGGCCGCGCTGGCGCAGGCGCAGGCCGCGGTCAGCCTGGCCAGGCTCAACCTCGAGCGCACCGTGGTGCTCAGCCCGGTGGACGGCTACCTCAACGACCGCCTGCCGCGCCTGGGGGACTATGTGAATACCGGCCGCCCGGTGCTGTCGCTGGTCGATTCGAACTCCTTCCACGTGGAAGGCTATTTCGAGGAAACCAAGCTGCACGGCATCCATATCGGCAATCCGGTCGACATCCGCATCATGGGTGAATCGCGCGTGCTGCACGGCCACGTGCAGAGCATTGCCGCGGGTATCGAAGACCGCGACCGCACCAACGGCGCCAACCTGCTGCCCAACGTGAACCCGACCTTCAACTGGGTCCGCCTGGCACAGCGCATTCCGGTGCGCATCGTGCTGGACGAGCCGCCGCCCGATTTGCGGCTGGTGGCAGGCCGTACCGCCACCGTGTCGGTGCGCGAACCGGGCCGGCAGGCCAGGGTGCAGGATGATGGCAAGGCCACGCCGGTGAAGGCGGCGGCCAGCCAGGGAGCAGCGCAGTGAACACCTTGCGCCTGGCCCTGCTGCCCGCCCTGGTGCCGCTGCTGTTCGCGTGCACCACCGTCGGCCCCGATTACCGCGTGCCGGACAATGCCGCGCTCAAGGCGCCGGCGGCCAACGGCAAGCTGATCGGTTCGGAAAACGCGGCCGTCTCCGTCGGCGAAGTGCCGGACGGCTGGTGGCGCCTGTACGACGATCCCAGACTCGATGCGCTGGTGCAGCAGGCGCTGGTCGCCAACACCGACCTGCGCGTGGCGGCTGCCAACCTCAAGCGCGCCATCGCGGTCTATCACGAAGTGGAAGCCGAGAACCTGCCGGAAGCCAGGTTGTCGGCCAGCGCCGAGCGCGGGCAGATCGCCGGCGAGCCGCTGCTCAAGGAAGAAAAGATCCCGGTGATGAACTTCGGCGATGTCGGCTTCAGGGTGTCCTACCTGATCGACTTCTTTGGCAAGCTGGCGCGCGCCGACGAAGCCGCGCTGGCCGGCGCGCAGGCCAGCGGCGCGGCGCTCGACCAGGCCCGCGTTGGCGTGGTGGCCGAGACCGTGCGTGCCTACGTGCAGGGCTGCGCCGCCACGCACGAACTCGCCGTGGCCGAGCATCAGCTGGACCTGCAAAACCGCGGCGTGGAACTGGCGCGCAAGCTGGTCGATGCCGGTCGCGGCCAGCCGGTCGATCTGCTGCGCGCCCAGGGCCAGGCCGACTTGCTGCGCGCCGCCTTGCCGCGCTTCAAGGCCGAGCAGGACGGCGCGGCCTACCGCCTTGCGGTGATGCTGGGCAAGCCGCCCACCGAAGCGTCGAAGGCGGAGTACGCCTGCCATGAAGAGCCGCACCTGAGCCAGCCGCTGCCGGTGGGTGATGGCGCCGCGCTGCTCAAGCGCCGGCCCGACGTGCGCCAGGCCGAGCGCGAGCTGGCCTCGGCCACCGCTAAGATCGGCGTGGYCACGGCGGATCTCTATCCGTCCATCCGTATCGGCGCGTCGGCCGGCTTTACCGGCATCCTGGACCATCTCGGCCAGGCACCCACCGCGCACTGGGGCTACGGCCCGCTGATCACCTGGAACATCCCGACCAGCGGCACGCGCGCGCGCATCCACGGCACCGAGGCCGGCGCCGAGGCGGCGCTGGCGCATTTCGACGGCGTGGTGCTCAAGGCGTTGCGCGAGACCCAGACCGCGCTGAGCAGCTATACGCGCGAACTGGAGCGCGCCGCCGCATTGCGCGATGCGCGCGACAAAGCCAGCGAGGTGGCGCGGCAGAACCGCCAGCTTTACCAGGCCGGCCGTTCGCCGTACCTGAACACCCTCGATGCCGACCGCACGCTGGCCAGCACCGATGCCGCGCTGGCGGCGGCGGAAAGCCAGGTCGCGCTGGACCAGATCAACCTGTTCCTGGCGCTCGGCGGTGGCTGGCAGGACGCGCCGAAGGTCGAAACGCATACAATGAGCGAGCACTGAGCCGCTTGCCGTGCATCGCGTATCGCACATCGCACATCGCGTATCGCATGCAGGCCGGCCAGTCTCCAATGGTTACGACGTAGAACACTGCAATGACTTCTTTCCCGCACTCCATCTCGCATTCTTTCCCGCTTTCCTCCTCTTCGCTGCGCAAGACCCTGGCCATCGCGGCCGCTGCGCTCGGCATCGCCGCATCGGGCGCCGCAGTGGCACAGGAACAGACCCTGCGCGTGGGCACCGTGAGCGGTCCGGACGCCCAGGTCTGGCAAGTGGTGCAGAAGGCGGCAAAGCGCGAAGGCCTCAATATCAAGGTCGTGGAATTCAACGACTATGTGCAGCCCAACGCCGCGCTCGACGCTGGCGACCTGGACGCCAACAGCTTCCAGCACCAGCCCTATCTGGACAGCCAGGTCAAGCAGCGCGGCTACAAGATGGTCAGCGTGGGCTACACCTATATCTCGCCGCTSGGCRTSTACTCGCAGAARCTGAAGTCACCCAAGGACCTGCCGCAGGGCGCGAAGATCGCCGTGCCCAACGATCCCTCCAATGAGAATCGCGCACTCTTGCTGCTGGCGGCCCAGGGCGTGATCAAGCTCAAGGCCGGCGCGGGCGCGAACGGCGTCAATGCCACGCCGCTCGATGTGAGCGACAACCCGAAGAAGGTGAAGATCGTCGAACTCGACGCGGCGCAGCTCGCGCGCGCGCTGCCCGACGTGGCGGCGGCGGTGATCAACACCAACTACGCGCTGGCCGCAGGCCTGCAGCCGCTGCGCAATGCCATCGCGCTGGAAGACATCCACAGCCCGTACGCCAACATCATCGTCGTGCGCACGCAGGACAAGGACAAGCCCTGGGTCAAGAAGCTGGTGGCGGCCTACCAGTCGGAAGAAGTACGGCAGTTCATGAAGAACGAGTTCAAGGGCGCCATGGTGCCGTCGTTCTGAAGCTGCAGGATGGATGGGCTGCCCTGCAACGGGGCGGCCCCGGACGGGCTATCCGCTAGCCCTGGCGCGGCCGGCACCGCTGGTGCCGATCACGGCCGCCCGTCGCATCTAGCGCGCGTAGGTGTACACGGCCGCGCGCGACACACCGATATGCGCGGCGACGGTCTCCATCGCGCGGCGGATATCCAGCATTCCCGCTTCCTTCAGTTCGCGCAGCAGGCTGCGCCGCTCCTCGGTCTTCAGCGCGCGCGGCGTGGTCGACAGCCGCGCGGCGAATTCGTCGATGCGGGCGCGGATCGCGTGGGCGCCGCCGGCATCGAGCGATTCCACGGCAGCGCTGTCGGTGTCGACCGCGCCGAACTGGCCAAGCATGCTCTGCAGGCTGCGGAACAAGGTCATGTCCACGTTGAGGCACAGCGCCGCCACATAGCGGCCCTCGGAATCCTTGATGCCGATGGAGGTGCTCTTGGCTTGCCGGCCGTCGGGAAACTGGTTGGGGTAGTTGGCGATGACCTGCGGGAATTCCGGATCGGCGATGCGCGCCAGGCCGAGATCGGTGACGGGATCGCCCACCACGCGCCGCGACAGGCTGTTGTGGATGGCGAGGATGGCGTGCTCGGGGTCGCCCAGGTCATGCACCACGACTTCGCAGAACGGCGCGAAGGTGGCGCTCAGGCCTTCGGCGATTTTCTTGGTCTGCTCCAGCAGGATCTGCTGTTCCGGCGTGCGGCGTGGCGTGCGTTTTTTCTTCATCTGGACAGAATATCCAGCTCTGTATGAGGCGTCAACGTGGTGGCGCCCTGGCGCCGGAGCGGCCCATGCACGGTAAAGTCGCCGCCACATGGCGGGCTCGCCGCTCCGGGATGATTGACAAATAGTATTCATGTAGACAAAATATCCAGACCATCCGGTGCTGGATATCCGTGCCCTTTCGCTCGTTGCTTTGTTGGCCCGACCCGCGCGGCTCTTGCGGCCCTTGCAGCCTTCGCGAAACCGCACCGTGTTCCGAACCCGGCTCTCCGCCCACTCCATCGCTACCTCCGACCATGACCGATTCCCTGCCGATCACCTTCGACGATATCGCCGCGGCGCATGCGCGCGTGGCCCCGGCGGCGCACCGCACGCCGGTACTGACCTCCAGCACGGCCAACGCCGCCACCGGCGCGGAGCTGTTCTTCAAGTGCGAGAATTTTCAGCGCATCGGCGCCTTCAAGTTCCGCGGCGCCTACAACGCCATTTCCCGCTTCACGCCGGAGCAGAAGGCGGGTGGCGTGATCGCGTTCTCGTCGGGCAATCATGCGCAGGCGATCGCGCTCGCGGCGAAGCTGCTGGGCGTGGCCGCGGTGATCGTGATGCCCGAGGATGCTCCCGCGCTGAAGATCGAAGCCACGCGCGGCTATGGCGCCGAGATCGTGATGTACGACCGCTACAAGGAAGACCGCGAGGCACTGAGCCTGCGCATCGCCACCGAGCGCGGCATGACGCTCATCCCGCCGTACGACCACGTCGACGTGATGGCGGGGCAGGGCACGCTGGCCAAGGAACTGTTCGAGGAAACCGGCCCGCTCGACATGCTGGTGGTGTGCCTGGGCGGTGGCGGCTTGTTGTCGGGCTGCGCGGTGGCGGCGCATGCGATGTCGCCGGGCTGCACCGTGATCGGCGTGGAGCCCGAGGCCGGCAACGATGGCCAGCGCAGCCTGCGCGAAGGAGAGATCGTGCATATCGACACACCGCGCACCATCGCCGACGGCGCGCAGACCCAGCACCTGGGCAAGCATACCTTTGCCGTGATCCGGCAGCGCGTGAGCGATATCGTGACCGTCAGCGATGCCGAGCTGGTGGAGACCATGAAGTTCTTCGCCAGCCGCATGAAGATCGTGGTCGAGCCCACCGGCTGCCTGGCCGCCGCCGCCGTGCTGCAGGGCAAGCTCGACGTGYGCGGCAAGCGGGTCGGCGTGGTGGTGTCGGGCGGCAACGTCGACCTGCAGCGCTTCGCCACCCTCGTGCAGGGCGGCGCACCGTGAGCGGCGCACGCTTCGTCAATCCGGCCGGCATGAATCCGCCGGGCGGGCACTACTCGCATGGCGCATGCGCCAACGGCATGGTGTTCGTCTCCGGCCAGCTGCCGATTGCGGCGGACGGCCGCAAGCTTGCCGACGCGCCGTTCGAGATGCAGGCGCAGCAGGCGCTGGACAACGTCGCCCAGGTATTGCGCGCCGGCGGCAGCGACGTGTCGCAGCTGGTGCAGGTGCGCGTGTACCTGACGGATATCGGCCAGTGGCCGGTGTTCAACCGCCTCTACGAAGCCTGGGTGGGCGAGGTGCGCCCGGCGCGGGCGGTGGTCCCGGTGCCGGAGCTGCACTATGGCTTTGCCATCGAGGTGGAGGCGGTCGGGCTGGTGGCGGCGGATCTTCCGGCCCGATAGCGGCGGCATGCGCATCGGCTCGGCGCGGTTCGGAAGCCGACGCCCCGGGGACGGCGATGCCAGGCGACTGCCGGCTGGCGGCTCCTGACGAGCGGCGGGCGGGGAACTGCTTCAAGGCCCGGCGGGTCACACCGCTTACGCCAACGGAGATTCCCGCTTCATTGCCGGCCTGGCGCTGACCTGCGTCGGCGCGGCGTGCCGCTTCCGGCGTGCCGGCAGCGGCACGCATGGTATCGGAGGGGGGCTTCCGCGGCGGCACCGGGTGCGTCAAATCGACGCAACTTAGGACCTGTCCTATGCGGTGAGATGGCCGATTCGTACTGGTCAGGCTTCGGCGGCGTGCCTCGGCACGTACACTGGGAACCGATCCGTCCGGGCCGGCACAGGCCCGATTCGAACCCCTTTCCCTATCCGTCGACATGCACGCCACCATCCTGCACGCCAAGAAGCTGCCCGCAAGAATTCTCCTGCCGACCCTGCTCGCCCTGGCCCTCGGCGCCTGCGGGAAGTCCGCGCCCGATGCGCCGGGCGCTGCCTCTGCGCCGGCGGCCGCGCAGCAGGCCGCCACGCTCTCGGTGGACGCCGTCGCCGCGGCGACGAAGGGCTTCAGCGCCGGCAACGTCCTGAGCGCAAAGAAGGTCTACATCTTCTTCGATCCGCAGTGCCCGCATTGCGGCGAACTCTGGAAGGCGGCCGCACCGCTGATGTCGACCGTGCACTTCACCTGGATCCCGGTGGCGCTGCTGACGCCGGAACGCTCCGCGCAGCAGGGCGCGGCCTTGCTGGACAGCAAGGATGCCGTGAAGACCATGGACAGTCACGAGGCCACGCTGGGCACGCCGCAACGCGGCCTCGATACCGCCGGCCAGGCACTCTCGGCGCAGGCGCTGGCCCAGGTGAAGGCCAATACCGAATACTTCCTGCGACTGGGCATCACCAGCGTGCCGTTCGGCGTGTTCGGCGCGGACGCCAGCCAGGTCCAGAGCTTCGAAGGGGCGATGGATACCGAAGCCCTGAAGGCTCGCCTGGGCGTCTAAGGCGGCGAGGCCCCGCAGGGCCCGGCCTGCCTCACCTAGCGGGCGCCGGCCAGGCCGGCCGCCCCGCTCCAGTAGACCCAGCTGCGCTTGCGCCGCAGGCGGTCCAGGTACTCGTTCTCGAAGCTGCGCGGGAAGCGGCTCGCTGCCTGCCGCGCGGCCTCCTGCAAGCCAGCCATCTCCCACACCCGGATCGAGCCCGAGGCGAGCCTGCCGGCCATTCCCAGGTCGAAGTAGGGCACGGCGAGGCCGAGGTGATGGCGCGACTGCGAGACGCAGGCCGTCCATTCGCGCATGGCGTCCGCCAGCGCGAGCAGCGCGGCCGAGAACGATTTCCCGGTGCGCGCCATCAGCATGCGGCTGCTGAGCACCCCGTCCACCAGGTCTCTCTGCGCAGCAGAGAGCCGCGCGCGGTCGAAGGTGCCGAGCGCGGGATGATGCGTGGCCAGCAGTTGCAGGCAATCGGCCAGTCCGGTGGCGCATTCGCCGCCGATGGACAGGGCAGGGCAGCGCAGCTCCGCGTCGCCGAGCAAGGGGAGCACTTCCGCCGCGTGGCGCGGGGACTCCAGTTCAAGGACTTCGTGTTCGAGGCCTGCGTCCTGCATGAACAGGACCAGCGTGGCGCAGGCCGGGCATCCTTTTGAAACGAACAGTTGGTACATCGTGAGGACGAGACGCCCCGTCCCCCGGCAAGGCATGGCAAGGGGAGAGAGGTCGTGCGGGAAGAAGGTCTGGATGGGCGGACTTTACGGCCACGCCGCGCGCGCAAACAGAATCAGATCCGGCGAATACGACCGGATCAGCGCCGCCGTGCCGGCACGGGCACGACGCCACCGCACGCCACCGCAAGCCACTACACCACGATCTCCCGGTGCGGGCGCGGCATGCGCGCCAGCAGGTCCGCCAGCTTCTTCAGGGCGAGCCCGAGGCGCGCGCGTTCCTTCACGCCGCCCAGCGAGATGCGGATCGCATTGGGCGGGTTCGGTCCCGCATGGAACGCATCGGAGGCGGTAACGCGCAGGTCCTCCGCATGCGCCGCCTGCGTCAGTTCGCGCGAGGTCCAGTAGCTCGGCAGCGCCTGCCACATATGGATGCCGGCCGAAGGCGGGTGGCCCAGGCTGCCCAGCATCTGGCGCGCGAGAGCATGCCGGGCGGCGCATTCGGCGCGTATCTGGTCCAGCAGCGCAATGGCGGAGCCGTCATGCACCCATTGCGTGGCCAGCGCGGTGGAAAGCGGCGTGGACATCAGCGCGAACGAACGCAGCGCGGCCAGCACCGCGTCCTGGTCGGCGGCGGGCGGCGTGACAAGGTAGGCGGTGCGCAGGCCGGGACTCAGGCATTTGGACAGCGTGGCGATGTAGTAGACGTGGGCGGGCGAGTAGCTCGCGAGCGGCGCGGGCGCGTCCGGCGTCAGCAGCCAGTAGGGGTCGTCCTCGATCACGGCGATGCCGCGCTGTTCCGCCACGCGCGCGATGTCGCGGCGCCGCTGCGCCGGCATGGTGCGTGTGTTGGGGTTTTGCGAAGTCGGGTTGAGGTAAGCCACGCGCGCGCCGTGCTCGCGGCACGCCGCTTCCAGCGCATCGGGGCGCATCCCCTGGTCGTCCGCGGCGGCGGTGACGACCTGGCGGCCCAGCTGTTCGGCGGCCAGGCGCAGCCCGGGATAGCACAGCGGCTCCGTGACGATGACGCCGCCCGGCGGCGTCAGCGCGAGGATCAGCGCGGCCAGCGCGGCCTGCGCGCCGGGGCAGGCGATCAGCCGCGCGGGCGCCACGCTGCCCAGCATCGGCGCGAGCCAGAGGGCGCCGGCGGCCTTGTCGGGGCTACTGCCGCCGCCGAGCTGGTAGGTCATCAGGAGGTTGGCGTCGGTGCGCAGCAGCACCTGCGACATGCCGCGCCGGAGCAGGTCGTCGAAGTCCAGCCCTTCGGGCGGCGGCGGCACGTTCATGCTGAGGTCCACCATCTGCGCAAGCTCCACCGTGGGCGCCGCGATGAAGGTGCCAAGCGCGCCGCGTGCCTCGACCAGGTGGCGGCGCTTGGCCTCCGCGAGCGCCCTCGTCACYGTGGTGAGGTCCACGTCCAGCAGTTCCGCCAGCTGGCGCTGCGGCGGCAGCCGGTCGCCGGGATTGAGCCTGCCGTCGCCCACGGCCAGTTCCATGGCGGCCACCACCTGCAGGTAGCGGGCGCCCTTGCCCGGGCGGAAATCCGGCAACCAGGCGGGACGGTTGCCGGCGTCTTGTAGGTTGGATTTTCTAGGCATAAACCCTTGATGTATGGCTTTTGTCTTACCTTATTATCCGGCTCCGCATCGCATAAAGCCATACATTGAGCCGTTTTGTATGCTCCTCCCGCCTCCCGGCGGCTGTCGCCCGCAGCAATCTTCCGCAGCAATGTATTCAGCATGCCGTGGCATCCCGTCCCGACAAGTGCATAGGTTATGTGGTGCATAACTAAGGTGATCCAGATATGCGCAAATCGACGGCCGGGCCAGCCATGGCAATCCGGCGCTCCCTATATGCCCGGGCACAGGCGTGGGCCGGCAGGATGCCGGGCTCCGCGCTGGCTTGCGGTGCCGCGGCCGCGCTGCTGCTGAGCGGCTGCTCGATGGAACTCTTCTCGCCGAAGGGCGCCATCGGGCACCAGGAAAAATCGCTGATCGTCATCTCGCTGGCGCTCATGCTGATGGTGGTGATCCCCGTCATCCTGCTCACGCTGTATTTCGCCTGGCGCTACCGCGCCTCCAATACCAGCGCCACCTATGCGCCGAAGTGGGCGCACTCCACCGCGATCGAAGTCGTGGTGTGGACGATCCCGTGCGTCATCGTCGCGTTCCTGGGGTTCCTGATCTGGGGCAGCACCCACAAGCTTGATCCCTACCGGCCCATCGAGTCAGCCACCGCGCCCGTGGAGGTGGAGGTGGTCGCGCTGAACTGGAAATGGCTGTTCATCTATCCGCAGTACGGCGTCGCCTCGCTCAACCAGCTGACGATCCCGGTCGATACGCCGATCAGCTTCAGGCTGACCGCGGAATCGATGATGAACTCCTTCTTCATCCCGCAGCTCGGCAGCCAGGTCTACGCCATGGCGGGCATGCAGACGCGCCTGCACCTGATCGCCGATACGCCGGGCGTCTATCTCGGACAGTCCGCCGCCTACAGCGGGGCGGGTTTCTCCGACATGCACTTCAAGACCTTCGCCACCTCGCGCGCCGACTTCGACCGCTGGATCGCCGAAGCCAGGAAGGCAGCGCGGCCGCTCGACGAGAAGACCTACCGCGCGCTCGAGCTTCCCAGCAGCAAGGATCCGGCCACCTTGTACTCCACCGTGACGCCGGCGCTGTTCGCCGGCGTGGTGAACAAGTACATGCAGAGCGGCGACGCGATTTGCCGCGCGAACAGCCCGGCCACACTGGAGGCGGCATCGAAGCCTGAATCGACGCCCGTATCGACGCCTGCACCGAAGCCGGTCTCCCGGGAACTCTCGCAGGCCACCTTCCCGGCCACCAGCGCCAAGGCCACGGAGCTATAAGCCATGTTTGGAAAACTGAACCTCGACGCCATTCCGTACCATGAGCCCATCATCATGGGTACGCTGGCCGTCGTCATGCTGGGCGGCGCCGCGTTGCTCGGCGCCATCACGTACTTCGGCAAATGGAAGTACCTGTGGACCGAGTGGTTCACCTCGGTGGACCACAAGAAGATCGGCGTGATGTACATCATCATGGCGCTGGTGATGCTGCTACGCGGCTTTGCCGACGCCATCATGATGCGCGTGCAGCAGGCCTTCGCCTATGGCGACGCGGCCGGCTACCTGCCGCCGCACCACTACGACCAGATCTTCACCGCGCACGGCGTGATCATGATCTTCTTCGTGGCGACGCCGTTCATCCTCGGACTGATGAACGTGATCGTGCCGCTGCAGATCGGCGCGCGCGACGTGGCCTATCCCTTCGTCAATTCGCTGAGCTTCTGGCTGTCGGCGGTGGGCGCGGTGCTGGTGATGCTGTCGATGTTCGTCGGCGACTTCGCGGCCACCGGCTGGGTTGCCTATCCGCCGCTGTCCGAGCTTGGCTATAGTCCGACGGTGGGGGTCGACTACTACATATGGTCATTGCAGATATCGGGGCTGGGCACCACGCTGACCGGCATCAACTTCATCGTCACCATCCTGCGCATGCGCRCGCCTGGCCTGAACCTGATGAAGATGCCGGTCTTCACCTGGACCGCGCTGATCACCAATATCCTGATCGTGGCCGTGTTCCCGGTGCTCACCGCGACGCTGGCGCTGCTGACCGCTGACCGCTACCTGGGCATGCATTTCTTCACCAACGAGCTGGGTGGGAATGCCATGATGTACATCAACCTGATCTGGGTCTGGGGCCATCCCGAGGTCTACATCCTGATCCTGCCGTGCTTCGGCGCGTTCTCGGAAATCATCTCGACGTTCTCGGGCAAGCCGCTGTTCGGCTACAAGTCGATGGTGTACGCGACCTCGTCGATCGGCGTGCTGTCGTTCTTCGTCTGGCTGCACCACTTCTTCACCATGG
>NZ_JBFTND010000153.1:0-17894 GCF_056397305.1 Cupriavidus sp. 05N40 | reverse complement strand
CAGCCTGTCCGGACGATATTTCAGCCGCCCGCCAGCCGGAAGTTTACAATCTCGGCCACCATGATGACGCACCTGACCCTGATTGTGCCCTTTTCCGTCCCGCCGGGCGCCGCCACAGAAGCGCACGGCGGCGGCAACAACGCCATGCTCGAGGCGCTCCTGCGGCAGTTGGAGTTGCCGGCGCTGGGAAAGTTGCTTACCCGCGCCAGCCCCGGCCCGCGCGAACGGCACGACGATCCCTTCCTGCGCTCGCTGCCGCACGAGCGATGGCTGGCCGGACGCGCCGGGCTGGATACCGTCCGCGTGCCCAGCGCCCCGTTCATGCGGCTGGCCGACATGGCCGCCGCCGGCACCCCGGGGGCCGACGACGGCCAGGCCTGGGCCTGCCTGCAGCCGGTCCATATCCATGCCGCGCGCGACCACCTGGTGCTGATGAACCCGGTCCACCTGCGCTTGCGCGCCGGCGAGGCGGCTGCCCTGTACGAGGCGGTCTCCGGCCTGCTCCAGGAGTCGGGCATCGCGCTTGAAACGCCCCAGCCGGATCGCTGGTACCTGCCGGAAGCGGCGTTCGGTCCACTGGTCGCGGCCAGCCCCCTGCGCGCCACCGGCCGCAATATCGACGCCTGGATGCAGTCCGGCGAGCGCGCGCGCGACTGGCGCCGGCTCCAGAACGAAATCCAGATGACCTGGCATGACCATCCGGTCAACCAGGCCCGCGAGGCCGCCGGCGAGCAGACCGTGAATTCGGTCTGGCTGCATGGCGGCGGCAAGCTGCAGGCGGTGCCGCGCCTGGCCGACACCGCGCTGACCGATGACGCCTTCCTGCGCGGCCTGGCGCTGGCCGGCGGCGGTGCCTGCCGGCCAGCGCCGCCGCGCTTCGGGGCGATCGACGCCACGCCGGCCCCAGGGCGCACGATGGTGCTGCTGGAGGATGCCGTCGAAGCCCATATCGGCGAGGACTGGGGACTATGGATAGAGCGCATGCATGCGCTCGAAGCCAGCTGGTTCGCGCCGGCACTGGCCGCACTGGAAGACGGCACGCTGCCGGCCCTGACCCTGGTGCTGGCCGGCGACAACCATTACGCCGAATTTACCGTGCGCCGCGCCGACCTGCGCAAGTTCTGGCGCGGCCTGGGCGCGCGCGGCGACTGGCGCGCGTTGCTGTCCGACCTGGCCTACGCCGCCTGATCGCCTCACCCCGTCTCTTGCCTGTCCCTACATGACCCGAATCGCCGTACGATCCTTTTCCGCCGAACACGCCGGCACGCTGGCCAGCGCCGGCCTGCATCCCACGCTGGCCCGCATCCTGTCGGCGCGCGGCGTGCGCGAGCCGGCCGAGCTCGCCACCGAACTGCCCGGCCTGGTACCGCCGGCAGCAATGAAGGGGATCGACCACGCCGCCACCTACCTGGCCGATGCCATCGCCGCCGGCCGCCGCCTGCTGATCGWGGCGGACTACGATTGCGACGGCGCCACCGCCTGCGCGGTGGGCGTGCGCGGCCTGCGCATGCTGGGCGCGCGCATCGACTACATCGTGYCGAACCGCTTCGAGTACGGCTACGGGCTGACCCCGGAGATCGTCGCGCTGGCCGCGCAGCAGAAGCCCGACGTGATCGTCACGGTGGACAACGGCATCGCCAGCGTGGACGGCGTGGCCGCGGCCAATGCCCTCGGCATCGACGTGGTGGTGACCGATCACCACCTCCCCGGCGACCAGCTGCCGGCGGCAGCGGTCATCGTCAACCCGAACCAGCCTGGCTGTGAATTCCCCAGCAAGAACCTGGCCGGCGTGGGCGTGATGTTCTATGTGCTGCTGGCGCTACGTGCGGAACTGCGCCGCCGCGGCGTGTTCGATGCCCAGACCCAGCCGCGCCTCGACGCCCTGCTCGACCTGGTCGCGCTGGGCACCGTGGCCGACGTGGTCAAGCTCGACGGCAACAACCGCATCCTGGTGGCGCAAGGCCTCAAGCGCATGCGCGCCGGGCGCATGCACGCCGGCGTGGCCGCCCTGTTCCGCGCCGCCGGGCGCGAGGCGGCGCGCGCCAATACCTTCGACCTGGGTTTCGGCGTGGGCCCGCGCCTGAACGCCGCCGGGCGGCTGGCCGACATGTCGCTCGGCATCGAGTGCCTGCTGACCGACGACGCCAACCGCGCCTGGGAGATCGCCCAGGAACTCGACGGCATGAACCGCGAGCGCCGCGACATCGAGGCCGGCATGCAGCAAGAAGCGCTGCAGATCCTGGAAGGCCCGCTGGGCGCGCTGGACCCCGCGGCGCGCTTTACCGTCAGCGTGTTCAACGACACCTGGCACCAGGGCGTGATCGGCATCGTGGCCTCGCGACTCAAGGAGAAATACCATCGGCCGACGATCACCTTCGCCCCGGGCGACGAGGACACCATCAAGGGCTCGGGCCGCTCGATCCCGGGCTTCCACCTGCGCGACGCGCTGGACCTGGTGTCCAAGCGCCACCCCGGCCTGCTGGTCAAGTTCGGCGGCCATGCCATGGCGGCCGGCCTGACGCTGCGCGCCGACACCTTCGGGCAGTTCATGGAAGCGTTCGAAGCGGTGGGGCGCGAATGGCTCAGCGATGAGCAGCTGGCACGCGTGATCGAGACCGACGGCGATATCGAGGATGGCTGCTTCAGCCCGGAATTCGTCGCGCTGCTCGAGCAGCAGGTGTGGGGCCAGGGCTTCCCGGCGCCGACCTTCTGCGGCGAGTTCGACGTGCTGCGCCAGAGCGTGCTCAAGGGCAAGCACCTCAAGCTGCAGCTCGGGCGCGGCAGCCAGCGCTTCGATGCAATCTGGTTCAACCACGCCGACTCGCTCGGCGCCAGCGCGCTGGTGGCCTACCGCCTGGACAACAATACCTTCAATGGCGTCACCCGCGTGCAGATGGTCATCGAGCACGCGCAGTAGCGCACGCCTTAGCCGCCGTCCCGCGCCTCGGCCCCGCCCCTCAGCCCCGCGCGGGCAGCAGGCCCGCCGGGTCGACCGGCTTGCCGTTGTTGCGCACCTCGAAGTGCAGTTCGCGCTCGGCGACCCCCATGCGGCCAACCTCCTGCCCGCCGGATACCTGCGAGCCCTCGCTGACCGTGGGCTTGTCCAGGTTGCCATAGACCGTCAGCCAGTTGTCGTCGTGCTTGATGATCACCAGCATGCCGTAGCCGCGCAGGTTGCCCACATGGATGGCCTTGCCCGCGGCGGCGGCGCGCACCGCGCCGCCGGGCGCCGTGTTGATGCTCAGGCCCTTGCTGGCGGGTGGCCCGAAATTCGCCGTGACGCGGCCCTCTGCCGGCCATTGCAGGCGGATGCCGGTGGCCGGCGCGCGCGCCGGCGGGCCGTTGTCCACGCGCGGGGTGTCGCCCACGGCCACCGGCCCGTTGCCGGAACCCGCGGAACCCGCGCTGGCCGTGGCACCGGCGGGCGGCCGGATGCGCAGCAATTGCCCGACTTCGATGCGCTCGGCGCTGGGCAGCTGGTTCCAGCGCGCCAGGTCGCGCACCGAGCGCTTGTGGCGGCGCGCCACGCTGTACAGGGTGTCGCCGCTCTGCACACGGTAGTAGCCGTCCGGCGCGGGCTCGCTGGCCAGGGTGCCGCAACCGGCCGCAAGGCACGCGGCGGCCGCTGCTGCCAACAGGCCGAGCGCGCGGCGGCGGGTGTGGGTGGTCTCGTGATTGCTTGGCTTCATGCGTGCTTATCGTCCATCCTTGTCCATGTCTGAACAGTTGATTGGCGGTTGTCCAGCGGCTTGCTGGAAGGCGCTTCCGAAGACCCCGGCGGCGCGGCGCCGGCCCGCGCCCGGTGCAGGTCTGCCATGACGCACCTAGCCAGTGTAGACCGCAACTGTAGACCGTTCGGCAAGCGAACCGTTCGAAATCGTGCCGGAAGTGCCATCGCAGCGCGCGGCGAGACCCCCCGATCCGCTATAATTCAAGGTTTTGAAAGCGCAGGAACATCATGGAAGCAGAACGCCTCAACGCCATCTCCGGTGCCATCTCCGATCTCCGTTCGCGAACGGAAGATCTACGGGGGTATCTTTGACTACGATGTCAAAGTAGGACGACTCGACGAAGTCAACGGCGAACTCGAGGATCCCGCGGTCTGGAACAACCCCAAGAAGGCCCAGGATCTCGGCAAGGAAAAGAAGATGCTGGAGGGCGTGGTCGGCGTCCTCGGCAAGCTCACGGACGATCTGGCCGGCGCCGAGGAGCTGTTCGAGCTCGCGCGCGAGGAAGCCGACGACGACACGCTCGAAGCCATCGAGACCGACGTCAAGGGCTTCGAGGCCATCGTCGCGGACATGGAATTTCGCCGCATGTTTGCCGGCGAGATGGACCAGGCCAACGCGTTCATCGACATCCAGGCCGGCGCCGGCGGCACCGAAGCCTGCGACTGGGCCTCGATGCTGCTGCGCCAGTACCTGAAGTACTGCGAGCGCAAGGGCTTCAAGGCCGAAGTGCTGGAAGAATCCGAAGGCGACGTGGCCGGCATCAAGAGCGCCACCATCAAGATCGAGGGCGAATACGCGTTCGGTTACCTGCGTACGGAAACCGGCGTGCACCGGCTGGTGCGCAAGTCGCCGTTCGACTCGTCGGGCGGCCGGCATACCTCGTTCTCGTCGGTGTTCGTCTACCCCGAGGTGGATGACTCGTTCGAAGTCGAGATCAACCCGGCGGACCTGCGCGTGGATACCTACCGCGCGTCGGGCGCCGGCGGCCAGCACATCAACAAGACCGATTCGGCCGTGCGGATCACGCACATCCCGAGCGGTATCGTCGTGCAGTGCCAGAACGATCGTTCGCAGCACCGCAACCGCGCCGAGGCCATGTCGATGCTGAAGTCGCGCCTGTACGAGCACGAGATGCGCAAGCGCCAGGCCGAAGCCGACAAGCTCGAAGCGGGCAAGACCGATGTGGGCTGGGGCCACCAGATCCGCTCCTACGTACTGGACCAGAGCCGCATCAAGGATCTGCGCACCAACGTGGAAATGTCCAACACGCAAAAGGTGCTGGACGGCGACCTGGACCCGTTCATCGAGGCCAGCCTGAAGCAAGGCCTGTAACACGCCCCGCCGCCCCGCCGCCAGATGGCGGCGGGCGCGCGAATCAACTGCCGGACAATACCGACCATGACCGCAGCATCGACCGCAGCAACGCACCTGATCATCATCACCGGCACGTCACGCGGGCTCGGTGCCGCGCTGACGCGAGCCCTGCTCAAGCCGGGCAACCGCCTGGTCTGCGTGGCGCGCAGCCGCAACCCCGAGCTGGAGCAGGCCGCCGCGGCCAGCGGCGTCAGGGTGGCCTGGCACCTGCAGGACCTGTCGCAGGCGGGCCCCGCGGCAAGCTGGCTGGGCAGCGTGCTCGATGCCGTCGACGAGGCGCCCGCCAGCGCCACGCTGATCCTCAACGCGGGCGTGATCGAACCGATCGGCCCGGTTGCCGGCCTGCACGAAGCCACGCTGGTGCCGCACCTGCTCACCAACCTGGCCACGCCGATGACCATGACCGCGGCCTTCCTGGCGCGCACCGAACGCTTCGGCTGCCCGCGCAAGGTGCTGGCGATCTCGTCCGGCGCGGCGCGCCGCCCGGTCGAGGGCTGGGCCGCCTACTGCGCCGGCAAGGCGGGCCTGGACATGTTCGTGCGCTCGGTCAACGCCGAGTACGCGCAGGCGCCGGCCGAACGCAGCGTGCGCGCGGTGGCGCTGGCGCCGGGCGTGGTCGATAYCGGCATGCAGGCCACCATCCGCGGCGCCGATTTCGCGCAGGTGCAGCGTTTCCGCGACCTCAAGGACAACGACCAGCTCGCCTCGGCCGAGGACACCGCACACCGCATCGCGGCCTACCTGGATCGGCCCGACTTCGGCAGCACCGAGCTCGACGACATCCGCAATACCTGACATGCGCGCGGACCGCCGCGCGACTCACCAAGACATCATGACCGACTCCAACCGCGCTCCCGCCGAGGCCAACGCCCCCGCCGCAGCCGACGAAAACAAGATCATCGCGGAACGGCGCGAGAAGCTGCAGGCCCTGCGCCAGCAAGGCGTGGCCTTCCCCAACGATTTCCGCCCGACCCACCAGTCCGCCGCGCTGCACGCGCAGTACGGCGAAACCGACCAGGCCGCGCTCGAAGCGGCTCCGGCCGAGGTCGCCATCGCCGGGCGCATGATGCTCAAGCGCGTGATGGGCAAGGCCAGCTTCGCCACCGTGCAGGACGGCGCGGGCCGCATCCAGTTCTATATCAGCCGCGACGCCATCGGCGAAGACGTCTATGCCGCCTTCAAGAAGTGGGACCTGGGCGATATCGTCGCCGCGCGCGGCACGCTGATGAAGACCAAGACCGGCGAACTGTCGGTGGCCGTCACCGAGCTGCGCCTGCTGTCCAAGAGCCTGCGCCCGCTGCCCGGCGACTTCTACGGCCTGGCCGACCAGGAGCTGAAATACCGCCAGCGCTATGTGGACCTGATCGTGTCGCCGGAAACGCGCGCCACCTTCCGGGCCCGCACGCAGGCCATCGCCTCGCTGCGCCGGCACATGGCCGAAGCCGACTTCATGGAAGTCGAGACGCCGATGCTCCACCCGATCCCGGGCGGCGCCACGGCCAAGCCCTTCATCACCCATCACAACGCGCTGGACATGCAGATGTTCCTGCGCATCGCGCCCGAGCTGTATCTGAAGCGYCTGGTGGTGGGCGGWTTCGAKCGCGTGTTCGAGATCAACCGYAAYTTCCGCAACGAGGGGGTGAGCCCGCGCCACAACCCTGAGTTCACCATGATGGAGTTCTACGCCGCGTACACCGATTACCGCTGGCTGATGGATTTCACCGAGAACCTGATCCGCCAGGCCGCCATCGACGCGCGCGGCAGCGCCACCGTGACCTACCAGGGCCGCGAGCTGGACCTGTCCAAGCCCTTCCATCGCCTCACCATCTGCCAGGCGATCCAGAAATTCGCGCCGCAATACACCGATGCGCAACTGGCCGACACGGAATTCCTGCGCACCGAGCTGAAGAAGTTCGGCGTCAACACCAATGCGCCGCAGTTCCTCAACGCGGGCCTGGGCACGCTGCAACTGGTGCTGTTCGAGGAAACCGCCGAAAGCCAGCTGTGGGAGCCGACCTTCATCATCGACTACCCGGTGGAAGTCTCGCCGCTGGCGCGCGCGTCGGACACCATGCCCGGCATCACCGAGCGTTTCGAGCTGTTCATCACCGGCCGCGAGATCGCCAACGGTTTCTCGGAGCTGAACGACGCCGAAGACCAGGCCGAGCGTTTCCGCAAGCAGGTCGACCAGAAGGATGCCGGCGACGAGGAAGCCATGTACTTCGACGCCGACTACATCCGCGCACTGGAATATGGCATGCCCCCGACGGGCGGCTGCGGCATCGGCATCGACCGCCTGGTGATGCTGCTGACCGACAGTCCCAATATCCGCGACGTCATTTTGTTCCCGCATCTGCGCCGCGAGGACTGAACGGCGCCAGCGCTTCCCGCGCCAAAGGGAAGCCGGCGCCAGGCAAGAAGCCCCACCTTTGCGGTGGGGCTTTTTTGTTTTTGCGGCCCGATTGTTACAACCGGTCGCATCGACGCACACCGAAATGGCAGCTAAAGCACTGATTTACAAGAGAATTAATACCTACACAAACTTACAAAATCAAACGGATAACGGCGGCGGAATCGGCCAAACTCGGACCTGGAATCATCGATGCGTAGTGCGTTTGTGCTGACCGCATAAGGAAAACAAAATGCCCAATCCGACACCAAACCCGTCGACGCAGAACACGGCCAATACACCTGCCGCCATGCCGGCCACCGCCCTGCCCGCCCAGCGCCGCCTGCACCCGCTGCTGGGCGCCGCCGCGGTGGCGATCGTCGTCGCCAGCCTGACGGCGGTCGCGGCGATGACGGGCTTGCTGCCCGTCAGCAAGGCCACCCAGGACGCACCGCAATCCCTGACCGCACCGATCGCGGCCCAGAATGCGGCAGCCAGCCAGCAGCAGGCGACGCCGGGCAGCACCACGCGTCCGCCCGAGGCGATGAATCCCGCACTGGCGCAGGCTGCTGACGTGCCCGTCGCGCAGCCGTCCGCGGCCCGCCCGGCACCGCAACGCGCCGCACGGGCGGACACCGGCTACGGCCCCGAGCCCGCCCGCGCCGAAAACGCCGGGGCCCAGCCTCAGCGCCAGYCGGCGCAAGGCGGCGCATCCCTTGGCCGCGTGGTGGCCATCACGCCGATCGAGACCGCCAAGCCCGCCAGCGGGCTGGGCGCGGTCGGCGGCGCCGTGGTCGGCGGTCTGCTGGGCAACCAGATCGGCAAGGGCAACGGCCGCATCCTGGGCACGGTGGCAGGCGCGGTGGGCGGGGGCTTCGCCGGCAACCAGATCGAGAAGAGCGTGCGCAAGGACACCAGCTACCAGGTCCGCGTGCAGATGGACAACGGCACGCACCGTACCTTTACCTATCACGCCGCGCCGGACTTCGAGGTGGGCGAACGCGTGCGGCTGCAGGATGGCGGCCTGGTGGCCGCCTGAGGCGGCGCGCCAGCGCCCCCTTCGCAACCTCGGCGAGCACTGGTTTGCGATCTTCACCATGGCATTGCCGCGCAGCCATGGCTGGGGCGCGGCTTCTTCCGCGACAAGCTGACGCTGCGTGGGGGACTGGGGCCGTATTTCGCCATCGACGTGAACAGCGCGCCGGGCAATGGCGGCAGCGATGGCAGGAATGTGGCGACGCTGCTGACCTTGTCGGCCAGCTACCGGCGCGAGGAGCGCCGGCTGGCCAGCCTGTCGTGGAACCGCACGATGACAGGCCATGACCGCGATACCGGCGTGTTACCGGGGCGGCGCATCGGCTACCGCTTCTGAGAAGCGGTAGCGCGGGTGGCGCGGGGCACGGCGCCGCGCCACCCGGCGTGGCTTATTCCGCCTCTTCGATCCAGGCGGCCTGGATGGCTTCCAGGATCTTCTCGCCGGAGCGCTCCGGGACGTCGGCAAAGCCGTCGAGCTCGAGGACCCAGCGGTGCAGGTCGGTGAAACGGATCGTGGCAGGATCGATATCGGGGTACTTGTCGTACAGCGCGGCCGCGATATCGTAGGTGTCGGTCCACTTCATTGGCATTCTCTCCGGTCAGGTCGTCAGGGCAACAGGCGCGCGATGCTCAGCGCTCAGTGCTCTTCCTTGGCATGGTTGATCGTGTACTTCGGAATCTGGACGGTGAGGTCGTCTTCCGCGACCAGCGCCTGGCAGGAAAGCCGCGAGTTGGGCTCGAGGCCCCAGGCCTTGTCGAGCAGGTCTTCTTCTTTCTCTTCCGCTTCCTCGAGCGAATTGAAGCCCTCGCGCACCACCACGTGGCAGGTCGTGCAGGCGCACGATTTTTCGCAGGCGTGCTCGATCTCGATGCCGTTGCTGAGCAAGGCATCGCAGATGCTGGTGCCCGTCTTGGCTTCGAACACGGCGCCCTCGGGGCAGAGTTCGACGTGAGGCAATACGATGATCTGTGGCATGGGTTGTCCTGGGTAGAGATACGGTGCGACGGCCTCGGGGATCAGCCCAGGTCCTGCACCTTGCGGCCCGCCAGCGCGCTCTTGATCGAGCGGTCCATGCGGCGGGCGGCGAATTCGTCGGTGCCGTGGGAGAGCGCTTCCACGGCCGCCTTGATGGCGTGGTGGTCTTCGCCGGCGGCAATGTCGCTGACCGCGAGGATGAGCCGCTCCACGGCGGCGCGTTCCTCGGCGGAGAGCAGGTCGCCGTCGGTCTCCAGCGCGCGGCTGGTAGCCTCGACCAGGCGCGCGGCATCGACGCGCTCCTCGGCCAGGGCCCGGCTCTGCATGTCGTGCTCGGCCTCGCGGAAGCTGTCCTGCAGCATGCGCGCGATCTCGTCATCGGCCAGGCCGTAGGACGGCTTGACGGTGATGGTCGCCTCCACGCCGGAGTGTGTTTCGCGCGCGAAGACCGAAAGCAGCCCGTCGGCGTCGACCTGGTAGGTCACGCGGATGCGCGCCGCGCCGGCCACCATCGGCGGAATGCCGCGCAACTCGAAGCGCGCCAGCGAGCGGCAGTCGGCCGCCAGTTCGCGCTCGCCCTGCAACACATGGATGGCCATGGCCGTCTGGCCATCCTTGAAGGTGGTGAATTCCTGCGCGCGCGCCACCGGAATCGTGCTGTTGCGCGCGATGATCTTCTCGACCAGGCCGCCCATCGTTTCCACGCCCAGCGAGAGCGGGATCACGTCGAGCAGCAGCCAGTCCTCGCCGGGCGCGCCGTTGCCGGCCAGCAGGTTGGCCTGCATGGCCGCGCCCAGCGCCACCACCCGGTCCGGGTCGAGGTTGGTCAGCGGCGGCTGGGCGAAGAAATCGCCAACCGCCTTGCGGATTGACGGCATGCGGGTAGCGCCGCCGACCAGCACCACGCCCTTGACTTCGTCGACCGCCACGCCGGCATCGCGCAGTGCCTTGCGCACCGGCGCCAGGGTCTTCTGCACCAGCGGTGCGGTCATCTCGACGAAGGCGGCCGCCGACAGCGTCAGGTGCACGATCTCGCCGCTGTTGAGCACCGCGTCGATCACGGTGGCATCGGCTGCCGACAGCGCTTCCTTGGCGGCGCGCGCGCGCACCATCAGCAGGCGCATGTCTTCGGCCGAGAGCGGCTGCAGGCTGGCCTGCTCGACGATCCAGCACATCAGGCGCTGGTCGAAGTCGTCGCCGCCGAGCGCGGAGTCGCCACCCGTGGCCATGACCTCGAACACACCCTTGGTGAGCTTGAGGATGGAGATGTCGAAGGTGCCGCCGCCGAGGTCATACACCGCGTAGATGCCTTCGGAGGCATTGTCCAGGCCGTAGGCAATGGCGGCGGCGGTCGGCTCGTTGAGCAGGCGCAGCACTTCCAGGCCGGCCAGTTGCGCGGCATCCTTGGTTGCCTGGCGCTGGGCGTCGTCGAAGTACGCGGGCACCGTGATCACGGCGCCGACCAGTTCGTCGCCAAGGGAATCCTCGGCGCGCTGGCGCAGCGTGGCCAGGATCTCAGCCGACACTTCCACCGGGCTCTTCACGCCGGCCACGGTCTTGATCTGCACCATGCCTGGCGCGTCGACGAAATCGTAGGGGCTGTGCTCGATGTGAGCCACGTCGCGCAGGCCGCGGCCCATGAAGCGCTTGACCGAGATGATGGTGTTCTTGGGATCGTGCACCGCCTCGTCCTGCGCGCGGTAGCCGATCTGCGTGCCCTTGTTGGGCAGGTAGCGCACCACGGACGGCAGCAGCGCGCGGCCGCTGTCGTCGCTCAGGACTTCGGGAATGCTGTTGCGAACCGCCRCCACCAGGGAATTGGTGGTGCCGAGGTCGATGCCGACCGCGAGCCGCTTCTGGTGGGGCGCCGGCGACATGCCGGGTTCGGAGATCTGGAGCAGTGCCATGATGAATCTTCTTTATTCGTGCGGTTGCAGGCAGGGCTGCTTAAGCAGTCCCGCCCGCGCCGGGGCGCCATTGTGGCATGGCCGAAGCGAACTTGCCCGGAGGCAGGCTAGTCTTCCAGGCGGTCGATCGCTTCGCTGGTGTCGTGTTCGATCTTTTCGATAAACATCAATTGCCTGGCCGCGCTGCCGGCACCCGCATCGTCGCCGGCATCCAGCAACGCGCCGAGCGCCGCATGGCGCTCGCGCTTTTCGCCGCGCAGTTCGCGCAGCAGCGCATCGAGGCGTGCGATGTCCTTGTCGCCCACCGCATCCTGCAGCGCTTCGCGCCATTCCATCTGCTGCATCAGGAAGGTGGGCGCCATGGCGGTATTGCTTTCGGCCTGGATATCCACCCCGCGCAACGACAGCAGGTAGATCGCGCGCTTGAGCGGCTGGCGCAGCGTGCGGTAAGCCTCGTTGGCGTGCGCGGCCCACTGCATGGCCACGCGGCGCTCGGCGTCGCCGGCGTTGGCGAAACGGTCCGGGTGCGCCTGCGACTGCACCGTACGGTAGGCCGCATCGAGCGCCGCTTCGTCGACCGTGTAGCTGGCCGGCAGGCCGAACAGCGCGAAATAATCGTCTTTCAACACCTTCCCCAACAAAAAAGAGCGGCTGCGCCGCCCCCTTGAACATCTTTTGCCGACATGGCCAGCCGTGCGGCGCGCCGCTCAGGCAGCCGCCCAGTCGGCGGGCGGCTCGCCACGGTCGCACTTGAGGCAATTCACGACCTCGCCGATCCGCGCGGCGCGCCCGTGCGCCGTCTGGGTCCAGGGCCGCATCTGCCAGGGCGGATCATGGCGCATATGCTGGCCATGGCCGCAATCGAGTTCGGCCACCCAGTGGCTTTCCTCGTCCTGGTGAAACCCCACGATGCCGCGCTTCATCGCAATCCGCCGTGCGACTCGCTCAGACCCGGAACGACTCTCCGCAGCCGCACTCGTCCTTGACGTTGGGGTTGTTGAAGCGGAACCCCTCGTTCAGGCCTTCGCGCGCGAAGTCGAGTTCGGTGCCGTCGATATACGGCAGGCTCTTGGGATCGACGATCACCTTGATGCCGTGCGACTCGAACACGCTGTCTTCCGGCAACAGGTCATCGACGTATTCCAGCTTATAGGCCAGGCCCGAGCAGCCGGTGGTCTTGACGCCCAGGCGCAGGCCAACGCCCTTGCCGCGGCGGTCCAGGTAGCGCGCCACATGCTTGGCGGCCTTCTCGGTAAGCGTGATCATCGCTGCGTCATCCCTTGCGTTGAACTCAGGCGGCCTTCTGTTCGGCTGCGCCTTCGTGCTTCTTCTTGTAGTCCTCGACCGCCGCCTTGATGGCGTCCTCGGCCAGGATCGAGCAGTGGATCTTCACCGGCGGCAGCGCCAGTTCTTCGGCGATGTGCGTGTTCTTGATTTCCAGCGCCTGATCAACGGTCTTGCCCTTGACCCACTCGGTCACGAGCGAGGACGAGGCGATGGCCGAGCCGCAGCCATAGGTCTTGAACTTGGCGTCTTCGATCACGCCGGCTTCGTTGACCTTGATCTGCAGCTTCATCACATCGCCACAAGCCGGCGCGCCGACCATGCCGGTGCCCACGGCGTCGTCGTTCTTGTCGAACGAGCCAACGTTGCGGGGGTTTTCATAGTGGTCGAGAACCTTGGTGCTGTATGACATTTTGGCTACCTCTTGGCGTATTTATGGGGTCTTGCGGGGGCCTCGGCGCTTAGTGCGCGGCCCACTGGATGGAATTCAGGTCCACGCCGTCCTTGAACATTTCCCACAGCGGCGACAGGTCGCGCAGCTTGGCGATCTTGCCCTTGAGCAGTTCGACGGTGTAGTCGACTTCTTCCTCGGTGGTGAAGCGGCCCACCGTGAAGCGGATCGAGCTGTGCGCGAGTTCGTCGTTGCGGCCCAGGGCGCGCAGCACGTACGACGGCTCCAGCGAAGCCGAGGTGCAGGCCGAGCCCGACGACACGGCCACGTCCTTGATCGCCATGATCAGGGATTCGCCTTCGACGAAGTTGAAGCTGACGTTGAGGTTGTGCGGCACACGCTGTTCCATGTCGCCGTTCAGGTAGACCTCTTCCATGCCCGACAGGCCGCGCCACAGGCGGTCGCGCAGCATGCGGATGCGTTCGTTCTCGGTGGCCATTTCCTCGCGGGCGATGCGGAAGGCTTCGCCCATGCCGACGATCTGGTGCGTGGCCAGGGTGCCCGAGCGCATGCCGCGCTCATGGCCGCCGCCGTGCATCTGCGCTTCCAGGCGCACGCGCGGCTTGCGGCGCACGTACAGCGCGCCGACGCCCTTGGGGCCGTAGGTCTTGTGCGCCGAGAACGACATCAGGTCGCATTTCAGCGTGTTCAGGTCGATGGCGACCTTGCCGGTGGCCTGGGCCGCATCGCAATGGAAGATGATGCCCTTGGCGCGGCAGATCTCGCCGATCTGCCCGACGTCCTGGATCACGCCGATCTCGTTGTTGACCAGCATCACCGAAACCAGGATGGTGTCCGGGCGGATCGCCGCCTTGAGCACGTCCATGTCGATCAGGCCGTCGTCCTTCACGTCGAGATAGGTCACCTCGAAGCCCTGGCGCTCCAGCTCGCGGGTGGTGTCGAGCACGGCCTTGTGCTCGGTCTTGACCGTGATGATGTGCTTGCCCTTGCCGGCATAGAAATTGGCGGCGCCCTTGATGGCCAGGTTGTTCGATTCGGTCGCGCCCGAAGTCCACACGATCTCGCGCGGATCGGCGCCCACCAGCGCGGCCACCTGCTCGCGCGCCGCTTCCACCGCGCGCTCGGCATCCCAGCCGTAGGCGTGGCTGCGCGAAGCCGGATTGCCGAACTGCTCGCGCAGGTACGGAATCATCTTGTCCGCCACGCGCGGGTCCACCGGGGTGGTGGCCGAGTAATCCATGTAGATGGGGAAATGTGGGGTGCTCATCGTTATGACTGCCTTTATTAGGGACCGCTAATACTGAGGTTGCTCCGGGGACCGCCTGCCTGTCCTATGACTGCGCCAGGCTGAAGACCGAGTTCACCACCCGCGGGCGCGCGGGTTTTTCCTTTTCGGCGCCGGCACGCGGTGCGGACACTGCCAGCGCGGCAGGCTCCTCGCGCATGTCGTGCAGCACCGTCGGGCACTTGGCGCGCTGCTGGTCGACCAGGTTCTTGAGGGAGACGGAATCGAGATACTCGACCATTTTCTGGTTGAGCGTGGCCCACAGCTCGTGGGTCATGCAGCGCCCGCTTCCTTCATCTCCGTTACAATTGCCCTTTCCGCCGCACTGCGTGGCGTCGAGTGGCTCGTCGACCGCGATGATGATGTCGGCAACCGTGACGTCCTCGGCCTTGCGCGCGAGGCTGTAGCCGCCGCCCGGGCCGCGCACGCTTTCGACGATCTCGTGACGGCGCAACTTGCCGAACAGCTGCTCGAGGTAGGAGAGGGAGATTTTCTGGCGCTGGCTGATACCGGCCAGCGTAACGGGCCCTTGATCCTGGCGCATGGCCAGGTCAATCATGGCGGTTACCGCGAAGYGGCCTTTGGTAGTCAGTCTCATGATGCAGGGGAATACTTGATCATTTTGGTCGAGTATAAAAGATCCCGACTAATTCAGTCAAGTACCCCTGCCGCATTGCATCAAGCGCGCTCCCCACCCGCCTGCGCGGCGGCGTCTGGCCCGCGCGGCGGCACCATCAGCGCCCAGGGCTGTTTCAGGATGCGCTGCCGCACGATCGCGCTCAGCCCGCGGCGCCCAGGCCTTTGCTGCGCAGCAGGGCGATGACGCCGTCGCAGGCATCCTCGACATAGTCGAGCACGCGTTCGAAGCCGTCGCCCTCCCCGTAATAGGGATCCGGCACTTCGTCGGCATCGTGCCGCGTGGCAAAGCTCATCAGCAGGAGCAGCCTGTCGCGGCTGGCCGGCGGGCAGATGGCGCTGAGCGCCTGCAGGTTGTCCCAGTCCATGGCCAGGACCAGATCGAAGCGGGCGAAATCGGCCGCCACGGCCTGCCGTGCCCGCTGCGCGGAAAGATCGTAGCCGCGGGCCAGCGCATGGCGCTGCGCGCGCGCGTCCGGCGCGCGGCCGATGTGATAGCCGTGGGTACCCGCCGAATCCAGTTCGACCTGGGCGGCCATGCCGGCGGCCTGCAATTTGGCGCGCAGCACGCCCTCGGCTGTCGGCGAGCGGCAGATATTACCCATGCAGCACATGAGAATCGCGAATGTCTTCATCGGAATCCTGGGTTCGGCGCCATCGGTCGGCGCCAGGGCAAGGACGCGCACCGGGAGAGTGGCAAGCCCGCTCCGGGACACGTACAAGGGCGGATTTTACCGCCCTGCAAGGTGCGCACTGGCGGGAGGCACAAACGAGTGCCGGGGGGCGATGAACCGCAAAAAAGGTGACGTAAAGGTTTCGTGCCACGCATAATGCCGACGGTGAACAGTCTGCTCAGTCCCCTTCTTCTCTGCGGCGCACTCTCGTGCGCAAGCCTTGCGCTTGCCGCCGAGCCATCTTCCAACCCCGCCAGCGACGCGGGCTGCGCGAACTTGCTCGCCGTCGTCCTGCGCAGCCTGGAAGAAGAGTTCGGCGCGGCCTGCCCGGCTCCCGCCTCGATTCCGGCCGCCGCCACCGCTTGCACTGCGCAGCGCGAGCCGCTTGGCGCGATCGTGGATTTCATCAGCACGCGTCGTGCGGCGCAAGCCGACGCGTGCGAGACACTGCTGGAAGTCAACAAGCGGCTGCGCTCCCTGCCACCGAAGAACTAGCACTAGGCGCCCGCCGCGCAGGCAAGCCCCCTTCCGGACTCAGGGCAACTTGGCTGCCAGCACGTCCAGCTTCTCGATCGAAGGCGGCTTGGCGAACAGGTCCGGCGCCTTGGCCATCAGGGCCGCGGCAACCTTGCCGGAGAGATGTGCCTGGCGGCCGGCCTCGTCCGGGAAGGCGTCGAAGATCCCGTACATGGATGGTCCGAGCCTGAGCGCGAACCAGGCCGTGGTGCCGGTTTCCTCCTGCACCAGCGGCAAGCCGCCAAGCAGGAATTCCTCGACTTCCTTTTCCTTGCCGGGCTTCGCATGCAGCGGAACCCACAGCGCGAACTTGACCATGAGGCACCTCCTCATCACCGTGCGGGATTCCAACTATAGACCGTAACGGAAGGGCCTGGCGGGTTCCCCCCCGGCCTCAGGAGGCGGCCGCGGCAGGCGGCAGGTGCTCGCCGTCGCCGCTGGCGCCAAACACCTGGCGCTTGAGCTTGGCCAACTGGTCGCGCACCTGGCCGGCCTTCTCGAACTCGAGGTTCTTGGCATGCTCGAACATGAGCTTTTCGAGCCGCTTGATCTCCTTCGAAACCTGCTTCTCGGTCATGTCCTCGTACCTTGCGCGCTCCTCGGCGGCCAGCAGTTCGGCCTTGACCTCGCCCGGATCATAGACGCCGTCGATGATGTCCTTGATGCGCTTGACCACGCCGCGCGGCACGATGCCGTTGGCCTCGTTGAAGGCGATCTGCCTGGCGCGCCGGCGCTCGGTCTCGCCGATCGCGCGCTTCATCGAATCGGTCATGCGGTCGGCATACAGGATTGCAGTGCCGTTGACGTTGCGCGCGGCGCGGCCRATGGTCTGGATCAGCGARCGCTCGGCGCGCAGGAAGCCTTCCTTGTCSGCATCGAGRATCGCSACCAGCGACACCTCSGGAATATCCAGGCCYTCGCGCAGCAGGTTGATGCCGACCAGCACGTCGAAGGTGCCCAGGCGCAGGTCGCGGATGATTTCGACCCGCTCCACGGTATCGATGTCCGAATGCAGGTAGCGCACCTTGACGCCGTTTTCCGTCAGGAACTCGGTGAGCTGCTCCGACATGCGCTTGGTCAGCGTGGTCACCAGCACGCGCTCGCCGAGCGCGACCTTGGCATGGATCTCGGACAGCAGGTCGTCCACCTGCGTGGTGGCCGGGCGCACGTGGATGATCGGATCGACCAGGCCGGTCGGCCTCACCACCTGCTCCACCACCTGGCCCGCGTGCTCGTTCTCGTAGTTGGCCGGCGTGGCCGAGACAAACATCACCTGGCGCATCTTGCGCTCGAACTCCTCGAACTTGAGCGGGCGGTTGTCCAGCGCGGACGGCAGGCGGAAGCCGTATTCCACCAGCGTGGTCTTGCGCGCCTTGTCGCCGTTGTACATGCCGTTGAACTGGCCGATCAGCACGTGCGACTCGTCCAGGAACATCAGCGCGTCCGGCGGCAGGTAGTCGACCAGCGTCGGCGGCGGCTCGCCGGGCTTGGCGCCCGACAGGTGCCGCGAGTAGTTCTCGATGCCCTTGCAGAAGCCCAGCTCGGTGAGCATTTCCAGATCGAAGCGCGAGCGCTGCTCGAGCCGCTGCGCCTCCACCAGCCGGTTCTCCTTGTAGAAGAAATCCAGGCGTTCGCGCAGCTCGACCTTGATGTCCTCTATGGCACGCAACACGGT
>NZ_JBFTND010000152.1:0-17898 GCF_056397305.1 Cupriavidus sp. 05N40 | reverse complement strand
CGGAAGGCCAGCGCCGCGCGCCGCAGCCGCAGGGCCAGCGTCCCGCGCAAGGCGGCGGCCGTCCGGCGCAAGCCGGCCAGGGCGCACCGCGCAACGGCCAGGCCAACGGCAACCGTGCCGCGGGCAATGGCGGCGGTAACGGCAATGGTGGCAATGGTGGCAATGGCGGTCGTAGCGGCGATGTCAACGGCAACGTCGCGCAGCCGCGCGGCGGCCAGGGCCGCCGTTCGTCGCCGCAAGCCGCCCTGCTGGGCGGCCAGCGCAAGACCGGCCGCTGATCCCCCGACCCCGACGGCGGCCACGCATCATGTCCAGCTCAGGCTTCGATCTTCCCGTGGCGGATGACGGCGGCGTTCCCTACGCCAGCCTGACGCCCGACCTGATGCTGGACGCCATGGAGGCCGCCGGCTTCATGCCGGATGGCCGCCTGCTGGCGCTCAACAGCTATGAGAACCGGGTCTGGCAGGTCGGCATCGAAGACAGCGCGCCGGTGGTGGCCAAGTTCTACCGGCCCGGCCGCTGGAGCGATGCCGCCATCCTGGAAGAACACGCCTTCGTGCAGCAACTGGCCGACGCCGAGATCCCGGCGGTGCCGGCCATCGTGCGCGACGGCAATACGCTGCTGGAACACGCGGGCTTCCGCTTCGCGGTGTTCGCGCGCTGCGGCGGGCGCGAGCCCGAGCTTGACCGCTCGGACACGCTGACCTGGCTCGGCCGCTTCATCGGCCGCATCCACGCCGTCGGCGCCACGCAGCCCTACAGCGCACGCCCGGCCATCGACCTGGACAGCTTCGGCGTGGCCCCGCGCGACTGGCTGCTGGCGCAGGACTGCATTCCGCACGACCTGCGCCCGGCGTGGGAGGCCGTGGCGGCGCTTGCCATCGACGGCGCGCGCCGCTGCTATGAGCGCGCCGGCGAGCTGCCGCTGCTGCGACTGCACGGCGACTGCCACCGCGGCAATGTGTTGTGGATAGAGGAATCGCAGGCCCGCGCGCAGCCACCCGGCCCGCACTTCGTCGACTTCGACGACAGCCGCATGGGCCCGGCGGTGCAGGACCTGTGGATGCTGCTCGAAGGCGACCGCGCTGCCATGCAAGGCCAGATGGCCGACATCCTGGCCGGCTACGAGGACTTCGCGGAGTTCCATCCGCGCCAGCTCTACCTGGTCGAAGCGCTGCGCACGCTGCGCCTGCTGCACTACAGCGCCTGGCTGGCCAGCCGCTGGCGCGACCCCGCCTTTCCCGCGGCATTCCCCTGGTTCGGCACCGCGCGTTACTGGCAGGACCGCATCCTCGAGCTGCGCGAGCAGGTCGCGCTGATGGACGAACCGCCGCTCTGGCCAGTCTAGGCGCGGCCGGAACCGGCGCGCCGTCTTCTGTCGCCGCTGCTTACTTCTTTTCCGGCGCCTTGACCAGTATCACCGGGCAAGGCGCGTGCGCCAGCACCCGTCCCGCCACCGAACCGATCACGGCATTGAAAAAGGCACCGCGTCCGTGCGTGCCCATGACGATGCCGCGCGCGTCCACGCTGGCGGCATAGGCGACGATGCGCTCCGGCGCAAAGCCATGCAGCGCATGGCATTCGAAGGCGACACCCGCCGCCGCGAGAATATCCGCCACGGGCTTGGTGGCCTTGCCGCTTTCTTCCTGGTGCCAGGCGTCGATGGTTTCCTTGTTGACGAAGGCGCGCACCTGTCCCGTTACCTCGGGGGTGACATGCACCACGTGCACGGTGAAACCGCTCTGCAGCAGGCGGCCTTCGGTAATGAAGCGTGCGGCTGCATCGGCATACGGCGAACCATCGGTGGCGAGCACGATATTGGTCATGGCGGCTATCTCCTGGTTGGGCAACGCTTGTCGCAGTCAGCATGGCGGCGCCGGTACCGGAGGCGATGCCGGGGCGGTCATTGCGGGAATGATGGCACCGATGGGAGAGGCCCGCCACGATCCAGGTCAAATTAAGCCGATTCCGATGCCCGTCGCCTTGCCCGCGGCGCATTTTTAGGCTTTCTTTGCGCCCGGCCCCGGATATCCATGCGCCCTTTTGACACTGCCGGTCCTACCCTGCAGGCAGGAAGACTCTGCCGGCCCCGCCGGCTTGCCGTCATGTCGATCTGGATCTATTACCGGCTGGCGATCGGCGCCGTGGCGATACTGGCGCTGATCCTGCTTTTTGCCGTCGAGTACGGGCTCGCGATCGCCATTGCCCAGCGCGAGGAGGGTTTCGCGCGCGCGCCGGACGAACAGGGACCTTAGTGCCTGCCGCGCCGGAGCGCGCGCCTGCCAGGGGCGCCGCGCGTTGGACAAGTCGCGCGCCGCGGTTCAGACTGCCGGTGCGCGCGGCGGCATGGCTGCCGCGCGCATCCGACAGCCAACAGACCAACAAGACCCATGAGACTGCGTTTCCGTACCCGCGCGCCTGGCCGCGCCGCCGCCCACCCTGATCGCCATGCTTCCCGCGGCGCCATCCGCGCCGCCTTCGGCGCCGTAGCCTGCGCCATGTCGCTGGCGGCCCCCGTCCAGGCCGCCACGCTCGACGCCGCGCAACTGGAGCAGCAAGCCGCCCAGGCCGCGCCGCGCAGCTACCGGGAATGGGTCGAACTGCTGGCCATGCCCAACGATGCCACCGTGCCGGCCGATATCCAGAAGAACGCGGACTGGCTGGTCAAGGCCTTCGCGCGGCGCGGCTTCCAGTCGCGCGAGCTGGCCAACGACGGCAAGCCGATGGTCTATGCCGAATATCCCGCGCCAGCCGGCGCCGGCCCGCGCAAGACCGTGCTGTTCTACATGCATTTCGACGGCCAGTCGGTAACGCCGTCGCAATGGGCGCAGCGCAGTCCGTGGGAGGCCACGCTCAAGGCGCGCAGCGCCGGCGGCAAGTGGGAGACGCTACCGATCGAGCAGCTGTACGCCGGCCACGCCGACCCGGAGTGGCGCGTGTTCGGGCGCTCGTCGTCCGACGACAAGGGCCCCATCGTCATGTTCCTCGCCGCCATGGATGCGCTCAAGGCGGCCGGCGTCGAGCCGGCGGTCAATATCAAGGTGATCCTCGATTCCGAGGAGGAAAAGGGCTCGCCCTCGCTGGGCAAGGTGATCGCCGAGAACCTTGCGCTGCTGCGCAACGACGGCATGGTGATCTTCGACGGCCCCATGCACCAGAGCAACCAGCCCACGCTGATCTTCGGCAACCGCGGTGTGCTGCTGGTGCAGCTCAAGGTGTTCGGCGCCAGCCAGGGCCTGCATAGCGGGCACTACGGCAACTACGCGGCCAATCCGGTGCAGCGCCTCGCCAGCCTGCTGGCGAGCATGAAGGACGACGAAGGCCGCGTGACCATTCCCGGCTACTACAAGCCGGTGAAGATCGACGAGCGCGCGCGCCGCATCATGGCCGCGGTGCCGGACGACGAAGCCGCGCTGCGCCGCCGCCTGGGCATCGCGCGCGCCGAGCGGGTCGGCGCCAACTACCAGGAAGCCATGCAGTACCCCACGCTGAACGTGCGCGGCATCGCCGGCGGCGACGTGGGCGACAAGGCGCGCACCATCATCCCCGAAGTGGCGCTGGCGGATATCGACATCCGCACGGTGCCCGAGACCAGCCCCGAATCGCTGTTCGCGCTGCTCAGGCAGCATGTGGAGAAGCAGGGCTACCATCTCGTCAAGGGCGAGCCCACCGATGAGGAGCGCGCGCGCTATCCCAAGCTCGCGGCGCTCACCGCCGGCGAAGTCTCGGCCTCCAGCTCGGCGGCGCGCACGGACCTCGGCGCCCCGGTGAGCCAGTGGCTGCTGCAGTCCATGCAGCAGTCCTGGGGCAAGGCGCCGGTGCAGATCCGCATGATGGGCGGCACCGTGCCCACGGGTGCCGCGGTACAGGCGCTGCAGTCGCCGTTCGTGATCGTGCCGCTGGTGAATGCCGACAACAACCAGCACAGCTATGACGAGAACATGCGGCTGGGCAACTACCGGGACGGCATCCGCACGGTGATGGGCATCCTGCAGACGCCGTTCCGGTAAAGCCGGAGACGGCGGCCGGAAATGGCGGCCGGAGACGGCGCGGGCAGACAACAGGGGAAAGACGAGATGACGAAAGACGAGAATGCGCTGCCGGGCTACGCGCAGACGCCGGCCTTCGAGGCAGGCCGCCAGGTACGGTCGGAGGTGATGGGCGCGCAGTACGTCGAGCGCGCTTTCGACGCCGCGCAGCAGCAAGGCGATACCGGCCTGCAGCAGCTGGTGACGGAATACGCCTGGGGCACGGTGTGGACGCGCGAGGGGCTGGACCGCAAGCAGCGCAGCCTGGCGACGGTGTCGATGCTGATCGCGCTCAATCGTCCGCACGAGCTGACGGGGCACCTGCGCGGCGCGCTCGCCAACGGCGTGACGGCCCGGGAGTTGCGCGAGCTGGTGGTGCACAGCTCGGTGTACTGCGGCTTCCCGGCGGCGCTCGATGCGGGCCGCAAGCTCGCGGAGGTGCTGGAGGCGGCAGGGGTCAAGGACTGAGCGGCCCGTGCCCGGCGGTGCTGCGGATCTGGCTCAGGTCTGCAGCACCTGCGCCGCGAAGCCGACGAGATAGCCGCTGCCGATGCAGGCGACGAGCCAGCCGGCGAGGATGAGGGCGCTTTCCTTGATGCTCATGATGCGTTCCGTGGTTCGGTTGCGGCGCGGCGCTGGCTGCGGCGCTCAGGCGGCGAAGCCGAACGGATACTCGTGGACCACGGTGCGGGCGCCGTCGCTGAACGCGTCGGCCTTGCGCGCGCCGTCGCCGTAGCTGTCAGCCGTGCGGTGTACGTAGCCGTAGTCGTCGCCGGCATGGAGGCTGCGCGCGTCGGCGGCAAAGGCGGAATTCAACGAGAGCAGGGCGGTGCCGGCGATGGCCGCGGCCAGCAGCAGGCGGGTGGTTGTGATTGTCACGATGGAGCTGCCTTTGTTGAAATTGTGCGAAGCAGTCGCGCTTCCATGTGACAAAGGATAGTTCCACCGGGTGCTCCTTAAGCGGCGCCTAATCGTATGCGATATTCAAATAATTTGAAGATTCATCCTGGGGTGCCGGCCGGCGCGGCGGCGCGCACCCCGGGCACCGGCTGGCGCGTGGCGAAATCCTGCGCCGCCGCGAGCAGCCAGCCGCGCAGGCGGGACATGGCATCGCTCATCGGCCGCGAGTCCGGCGCGATCAGGTAGTAGGCGCGCTGCGAGCGCATGGCCTGCGCCACCGGCATCACCAGCAAGCCCAGCGCCAGGTATTCCTCCACCAGGAAGCGCGGCACCAGGCCCACGCCCAGCCGGGCGCGCGCCGCGCTGATGACCATGCTGTGGTGATCGTAGCGCGTGCCGCGCATGGCATTGACCTCGCCCACGCCAGCCGCTTCCATCCAGTTCTGCCAGTCGAGCCGGCGCGTCGACAGGTGCAGCAGCGGCGCCTGCGCGATCCGCTCGGGCGTGACCGCTTCCGCGCCGCCGAAGAGCGCCGGATGGCACACGGGCACCGATTCCTCGTCGAACAGCAGGTCGGCGCGGCCGCCTGGATAGTTGGCCTGGCCGTAGTGGATGGAGGCGTCGTACGGCGTGCCGTCGAACAGGAACACATCGGTCTGCGCGCTCACATTGACCACGACCTGCGGATGCCGGGCGTAGAACGCAGGCAGGCGTGGGATCAGCCATTCGACCGCCAGCGTCGGCACGCAGGCCAGCTCCACGATGCCCCCCGCGCCTTCGTGCGCCATGATGTCCAGCGTATCGCGCTGCAGCCGCTGCAGGCTCTCGCGTACCTGCGCGCCGTACAGCGAGCCGGCCGGGGTCAGGCTCACGCGCTGGTTGGCGCGGTGGAACAGCGCTACTCCGAGCTGGCTCTCGAGCATGGCGATCTGGCGCGACACGGCGCTTTCGCTGAGGCAAAGCTCGGCGGCGGCGCGGCGCAGGTTCTGGTGGCGTGCCGCGGCTTCGAAGGCGCGCAGGCTGCTGAGACTGGGCAGGCGGGATGTGCTCATGGGGGCGGGCTGGAAGCGGCGAAGCTTGCCTCTTTGCCGGGCAATGCTGACCGCACTTGATGCATGAAAGGCATCATCCTATGCGTAAATCTCGCTTGATGGAAAGAAGTTGATGCTCAAAAATGCGCAGCTTCCGGGGCGCTGCCATCGGGCCTGCCGGATTCCCGCCCCGGGCGCGCAGGACAAACACAAGCAAAAAGACAAAGAGGAGACGGGCATGAAAGCACTGCTTCGCATCATCGGCCATTGCGGCATTTCCATTGGCCTGCTGGCGGCGGCCACCGCCAGCGCGGAAGACTTTCCCAACAAGCCGGTACGCATCATCGTGCCGTATCCGGCCGGCGGCACCACCGACATGGTGGCGCGCATGGTCGGCGACCAGCTCACCGCCATGTGGAAGCAGCCGGTGCTGGTGGACAACCGGCCCGGCGCCGGCGGCATCGTCGGCACCGGCGTCGCGGCCAAGTCGCCGGCCGATGGCTATACGCTGCTGATGGGCTCGGTGGGCGAGTTCGCCATCAATCCCACGCTCTACAAGAAGCTGCCCTACGATGCCGCCGGCGATTTCGCGCCGGTGACGCTGGTCGCCAAGGTGCCCAACGTGGTGGTGGTTTCGCCGGCCTTCGCCGAGCGCGCGCGCGTGCAGACACTGGCGGACTTCATTGCCTATCTCAAGGCCAACCCCGGCAAGGTCAACATGGCCTCGGCCGGCAACGGCACCTCGACCCACCTGGCCGGCGAACTGTTCCAGCGCATGACCGGCACGCAGATGAGCCACGTCGCCTACAAGGGCAGCAGCCCGGCGCTGGCAGACCTGATGGGCGGCAGCGTGGATGTGATGTTCGACAACCTGCCGGCGTCGCTGCAGTTCGTGCGCTCGGGCAAGCTCAAGGCGCTGGCCGTGACCTCGGCGGCGCGTTCGCCGGCACTGCCCGGCGTGCCCACGGTGGCCGCGGCCGGCCCGGTCGACGGCTTCGACGCCAGCCCATGGTTCGGGCTGTTCGCGCCCAAGGGCCTGCCCGCCGCGGTGGCGCAGAAGATCAGCCGCGACCTGGCGCGCGCCGCCAGCGACCCCGCCATCCAGGCCAGGCTGCGCGAGGCCGGCGCCGAACTGGCGCCGAACTCGCCCGAAGTGTTCGCCGAGCTGGTCCGCGTCGACCGTCGCAAGTGGGGCGAGATCGTCAAGCTGTCCGGCGCCACCGTCGACTGACCATCCATTGCCAATCGCCATGAGCACGCCAGCCAATCCATACGCCTTCGCGCCGGCCATGCGCGAGCCGCAAGGCTCGCCCATCCGTGAACTGTTTCCCTATATGAGCCTGCCGGGGATGATCTCGTTCGCGGGCGGCTACCCGGCGCCGGCCAGCTTCGATGCCGCTGCGCTGCAGGCCGCCGCCGCGGCCCGCATGAGCGCCGACCCGGCCCTGTGCCTGCAATACGGGCCGACCGAAGGCATGGCGGAGCTGCGCAGCGCGCTTGCCGCGCTGATGGCCGCGCACGGCGCGCCGTTGCCGGCCGCGCAGATCGTGGTGACATCGGGTTCGCAGCAGGGTTTCGGCCTGCTGGTGCAGGCCTTCGTCGCGCCGGGCACGCCGGTGTGGGTGGAGACGCCGACCTATCCCGCCGCGGTGCAGGCACTGCGCCTCGCGGGCGCGGCGGTACGCGGCGTGCCCTCCGACGCGCAAGGGTTGTGCGTGCAGACGCTCGCCACGATGCTGGCGGACTGCCCTGCGCACGAGCGGCCGCGCCTGTTGTATCTGGTGCCGACCTTCGCCAACCCGAGCGGGCGCACGCTATCGCTGGCGCGCCGCCGCGCCGTGCTCGCGCTGGCCGCGCAGCACCGCATCGTGGTGGTGGAGGACGATCCCTACGGCAGCCTGCGCTTCGACGGCGAGCCGCTGCCCTCGCTGCTGTCGCTGGCCGCGCAGGATCCGCTGCTGGCGCCGTGGGTGGTCTATCTCGGCAGTTTCTCCAAGACCATGGCGCCGGGCTTGCGCCTGGGCTGGATGGCCGGACCCGCGCAGATCGTGCGGCGCGCCGTGATCGCCAAGCAGGTGTCGGACCTGTGCACTTCGCCGTGGCTGCAGCTGGCCATGGCGGATTGCCTGGCCGACGGGCTGCTAGGGCGGCAGACCGCGCGCATCATCGATCTCTATCGACGCAAGCGCGACCTGATGTCCGGCGCGCTGGCCGATGCCTTCGGCACCGCGCTGCGCGGCGAGACGCCGCAAGGGGGCATGTTCCTGTGGTGTGAAATCGATGGCGTGCCGGACTCGGCGAGCCTGCTGCCCCGCGCCATCGAGGCGGGCGTGATGTATGTGCCGGGCGCCAGCTTCGGCGTGGACGGGCAGCGCAGCGGTGCGCTGCGGCTGTCGTTCGCCACGGCTTCCGACGCGCAGATCGTGGAAGGCGTGGCGCGCCTGCGCCGGGCCGTGCTGGCCAGCCAGGCGTCAGCCGGCGTAGCCGGCTGAGCCGGCTACGCCGGGCGTAAGCTCAGCGCGCGTTCAGCGGCGCCATTCGCGCTCGCGGTCATGTTCATGCTCATGCTCGCGCCACTCGTGCTCGCGGTGATCGCGCCAGCGCTGTTCGCGCCATTCGCGTTCGCGCCAGGCCCGCTCGCGCCAGCCGGGACCGTAGTAGCCCGGGCCCACCACCACCGGCTGCGGCGCGACATAGACAGGCGCGGGTGCGTATACCGGCGCCGCCTGGTAGACGGGTGCGGGCTGGTAGACCGGTGCGGGTGCCATATACACCGGCGCGGGCAGGCCGATGCCGATATCCACGTCCACGCGTGCGAAGGCCGCGCTGGAAGCCAGTGCGGCGGACACCGCGACAGTGGCAAGGGTGCATAGGGTGGCGATTTTCCGCACGGGGGGCTCCGGTTAGTAGATGGCCGCACTTTAACCGCCCGCGGCCTCGCCAGGTATTAGCGGCTCAATACATGTGTGTCCGGGTGTAACGTCCGCGCCCGCCGTTCTTGACAGGCCGCGGCCGGATCCGGTGATCATCCGGCGCACTAGGCATTGATCCACCGCATGCGCCGCCMCAGCCATGGCGCCAGCGCGGAGGTGGCCACGCCCAGCGCGATCAGCGCCAGCCCGGCCGACAGGTCCGCGGAGATGCGTTCGTGGAAGGCCGCGGCGGAAACGATCAGGCCGATCACCGGCACGCACAGCATGGCGATCGAGGTGGCCGCGGGCGGCAAGGCCTGCGTCATGTTCAGCACCACGATAAAGGTCAGCGCCGTGGCCAGCGGGCCGGTGTAGAACAGCAGCGGCCAGATCTCCGGCATGGACAGGAAGTGCGGCGCGCCGTCGCGCAGCAGCGCCAGCACCAGCAGCGGCACCGAGGCCACGGCGGTCTCCCAGGGGATCATGTCCGCGCCCAGGCGCACCGCGCGGTTGGCGCGCAGCTGGATGATGCTGAGCGACCATGCCAGCGAGGCGCCGAGCAGCATCACCAGTCCAACGACGGTATGCAACTGCCAGCCGCCCAGCGCCGGCGCCACCATCAGCGCGATGCCGGCATAGCTCAGCCCGGTGGCGATCCATTGCGGGCGCGACAGGCGCTCCTTGAGCACCAGCGACGACAGCGGGATCACCCACACCGAGGTGGCATAGGCGATCACCGAGGCGCGCCCCGGCGGCACGTACTGCAGCGCCCACAGCGCCAGCGCGGTGAAGGCCGCCATCTGCAGCAGGCCCACGCCGATCACCAGCGGCCATTCCTGGCGGCTGGGCAGCCGCAGCCGGCGCAGCGCGCCGAGCACCAGGAAGCTGATCGCGGCGGCGCAGACGAAGCGCGCCGTGGCGAACCACAGCGGGCTGACATGGGCCAGCCCCAGCTTCATCACCGGCCAGTTGCCGCCCCAGATCACCACGGCGCAGGCCAGGGGAACGAAGCGGCGCCATCCTTGTTGTACTTGCATGTTTCGATTCGAGTTGCGGTGCTGCCAGACCAGTAGAAGGTCCCGTCGCGCGCCACGCGCGCGCAGTGCCGCGAAATGCCGCGGGGCGGGCTGGAGAGTCTACGGTCTTGTGCGGCGCAGCAAAAACCGAACTACACGGCCCATCCGGGCTGTGGCGGCATAGAATGCTGTGATTCGGAAAATCGGGAGCGCAACGTGCTGGAAGACCTCAACCTGGATGCCATCGACATCCGCATCCTCAACGAGCTGCAACGTGACGCCAGCCTGACCAATGTGGAGCTGGCCAGCCGCGTCAGCCTGTCGCCCTCGCCATGCCTGGCGCGCGTCAAGCAGCTGGAAAAGCGCGGCGTGATCTCGCGTCGGGTGACCCTGCTCGATGCGCGCCGGCTCGGGCTGAAGGTGGTGGTGTTCATCCAGATCTCGCTGGACAAGCAGCGCCGCGAGAGCCTGGACGTGTTCGAGCGGCGCATCGCCGCGCTGCCGCAAGTGATGGAGTGCTACCTGATGTCGGGCGATGCCGATTACCTGCTGCGCGTGATCGTGCCCGACGTGGAGGCGCTGGAGCGCCTGATCATCGACCACATCACGCGTATTCCCGGCGTGTCGAACATCCGCTCGAGCTTTGCGCTCAAGCAGGTGCTGTACAGCACGGCGCTGCCGCTGGGCTGAGGTGCCGGGCCGGCGTGCTCAGGCGCCGGACTGCCGCAGCGCTTCCCTGCCGCTGAGCGCCACCACGCTGTCGATGCGCGTGTCGGCGCACGCCACGGCGATGCCGTCGGGCAGCAGCGGCGCGGCCAGCCGCGTCAGCACGTTGCCGGGCGGCATTTCCACCGCCAGCCGCACGCCGCATTCGCGCGCCAGCAGCATGGTCTCGTGCCAGCGCACCGGCACCGCGAGATTGCGTGCCAGGTCGGTGGCGATGCGCGCGGGATCGCGCAGCTCGCGTGCCGCGCTGGCGCTGAAGTAGCGCAGGCGCGGCCGGGTCGCGCGCACGCCGGCAAAGGCGCGCACGAGTTCAGTGGCCTGCCCGTCGAGCAGCGTGCAATGCGAAGGCACGCTGATGGCCACGGGTTTGGCCGCTTGCGCGCCGGCGGCCAGCGCCAGTTCCGCCACGCGCGCCATGGCGGGCACGGCACCGGCGATCACGATCTGCGCCGGGGCGTTGAAGTTCGCCAGGTAGACCGGCGACGCCGGCGCGCACACCTGCCCCACGATGTGCTCCAGTGGCTCGCGCTCGAGCCCGAGGATGGCCGTCATGCCATAGCCGCGCGGATAGGCCCGCTCCATCAGGCGCGCGCRCAGCGCCACCAGCCTGACGGCATCGGCATGCTCCAGCACGTCCGCGCAGACCGCCGCCGCATATGCGCCGATGGACAGGCCCGCCACCGCATCCGGCCGCGCGCCCTCGGCCAGCAGGCAGCGCGCCATCGCCACGCCGGCGGTCAGCAGGCACAGCTGCACGGCCACGGTGGAGGCCAGCGCCGCCGCGCTGTCCAGGGCCAGCACATCCTCGCCCAGCGCCGCGCTGGTCTCGGCCACGGTGGCGTGCACGGCGGGGTGGTCCGGCAGCGCATGCAGCATGCCGGCACGCTGCGCGCCCTGGCCGGGAAAGGTGAGCAGCGTGCTCATCGCGCGTGCGCCGGCGCCAGCCAGGGGTCCGCGCTCATGACCGGGCCGCCAGCCGTCTTGAGCAAGACGCGGCCACCGGTGCGCGCGCGCTCGCGCAACGCGAATGCGCCATGCGGAGTGCTGACCTGGATGTCGAGGCGGGTGTCGTCGAGCAAGGCGATCAATGCGCGTTCGGTGCGCGGCGCGAGCGGCGCCGCGGCGCCGACGAGCAGGTCGAGATCGCTGCCCTCGTGCAGCACGTCGATGCCCGACGCCAGGCTGAAGCCGACGCCGCCAGTCACGCCCCAGTCCACCTGCGCCTCGTCCAGCAGCGGCGCGGCCAGCGCGAGCGCCGCCAGCGCGGGCACGGCCGCACGCCGGGGATGGGTTTTCCAGCGTCCCTGCTGCGCGATCATGCGCGGCGTCACGGTGCGCGCCACCTGCGCCGCGGGCAGCCATGCCGCGTGGCGCTGCGCGCGCGTGACGCCGCGCAGGCCCACCGGGATGCGGGCCTGCGCATCGGCGCAGGCCCGCCGCACCACCAGCGGCGCCCGCGCCAGCCAAGCGGTGCCGGCCCAGGGCGGCAGCGCATTGACCGCGGCGAAGGCCGCCGGGTCGGCAAGCCAGACCAGGTCGTGCGGCAGCGGGTCGGGCCGGTTCATGGCTGGCACCTGTGCGGCGCACCGGTCCGGCACGTCAGTCCCCCCACTGCTGCGCGAGCAATTCGCGCACGCGGCTGGAGGCCTGGCGGTTGGCACCGCCGAGGCGGCTGCGCAGGTCGCGCTGCGGGTCGGCCAGGATATCGGCGAGCGCAGCCTGCAGCGCGCCATGCGTGGTGTCGAGGTCGGCCGCGTCGGGCTGCGCCGCGTGGTTCACGCGGATGCGCCGCCACAGCAGGCCCAGCGTGGCGTAGCTGGCGATGTCGTAGGCCATTGGCGGCACGCTGGCGGCGAATGTCTCCAGGTCCTCCACGCTGCGCATGGTGATACGGGCGGCAGCCTGCTTGCCCATGGCATGGACTTCCACGCCGGCATCGTCCAGCGCGATCAGGCGGTTGGCCTGGTAGCCGTGCGCGAGGAAGGCGCCCGACATGGCGCGCCCGACCAGCAGCGCGATCACCGGATGTCCTTGCAGCCTGGCGCTGGCATAGGCATCGGCGGCCCCGGCCAGCGACTGGTGGATGCCGAAGGCTTCCTCGCGCCGGCCATAGGCCTGGCTGGGCGTATCGACGATGGCAATGATGGGCCGCTTGACGGTGGCGTCGCGGTCGGCCTGCAGCACTTCGTCCACGGCGCGCGCCAGCGACCAGCCTTCGATCAGGCCCACCTCGCCGTCGCGCGCACGCGGGTAGGCACTGCCGGCATCGGGCACCACGGCGATGAAGCGCGCCGCCTGGCCGGCCAGTCCGGCGTCGGCCACCTGCACGCTGGCGGGATAGCCGGGCGCGCGCGCGGCGTTGCCGGTGAGCGCGGCCAGCCAGGTCTCGCCGCGGCTCGTGGCTGGTGCTGCGTTCTTGTCGGTGTTCATGCGCGGTCTCCCTCGGCATAGATGGCGCGCACGGTGCCCGGCTCCGGCTGGCGCGAAGGATCGTAGTCGCGCAGCCGTTGCAGGTAGTGCGCGTAGCGTTCGCTGCGGTGCGTGGCGGGCGGGCCCGCGGCCAGCAATTCGCGCAGGGCGGCGCGGATGGCATCGCTGTCGTCGTCCACGTAGCGGTCCGCCAGGCCGGTGGCGATGCGCTGCTCGCCGCCGGTGAAGCTCCAGATAAAGGGCCGGTCGCGCGAATCGTATTCGGCCACGCCGGCTTCCTGCTCGATCACCGCGGGGCCGTTGAGGCCGAGGCGGGCCTCGCGCGTGACCACCAGGTAGCTGCACAGCCCGGCCGCGATCGACATGCCGCCGAAGCAGCCCACCTGCCCGGCGATCACGCCGACCACCGCCTGGTAGCGGCGCAGGTCGACGATGGCCGCGTGGATCTCGGCGATGGCCGCGAGGCCGAGGTTGGCTTCCTGCAGCCGCACGCCGCCGGTCTCGAACAGGATCACCGCGCGCGTGGGGATGCCGCGGCGGTTGTCCTGCGCGGCCAGTTCCAGCGCGCCGGCGATCTTGGCCCCGCCGACCTCGCCCAGGCTGCCGCCCTGGAACGCGCCTTCGATGGCGAGCACCACGGCGGGCTGGCCGTCGATGCGGCCCTTGGCCACCACCACGCCGTCATCGGCCTGCGGCACCACGCCCTGGCGTTCTAGCCATGGCGACACCAGCTTGTCGAAGGGGCCGGCCAGTTCGCGCACGGTGCCGGCATCGAGCAGCGCGTGCACGCGTGCCCGTGCGCCCAGTTCGACAAAGCTCTCGCGTGTGAGCAGCGATGCGTGATTCATGGCTGCTCCTTGCCGCCGGCGCCGGCGGATGTGTCGAGCGCTTCGAACGCTTCGGCCAGGCGCATGCCCACCACGCCAGGCGTGGCGCCGAAGTCGTGGATGCGCACACGCATGGCCGCGCGCGGCTCGGCGCTGAACACGCGCGCGAGCTGTGCGCCCCACACCTTGCCATAGCCGTCCACCGAGGTGGTGACGTCGATCACGGTGGTGCCCGTGGTGCCGGGCTCGACCATGACCTCGAGGTCGCCGGAGCCGACTACCCCGACCAGCACGTTCCGGCTGGCCGGTGCGCCGGCGGGATATTCGAACTTGAGCTGTTCCATTACTTGTCTCCTTGCGCGGGGCAAGCGGGTGTGAATCCAAGCGGTGCCGCAGCCAGCGGCAGCCGGTCCAGGAAGAAGGTGGCGGCGAGCAGGTCCGCCGCGCCGCCGGGCGAGGCGTTGCAGGCCAGCATGCCGGCCTCGAGCCCGCGCAGCAGGCGGCGTCCGGCCAGCGTGGCGATGCCGCCCGCGCGCAGTACCTGCGCCGCGCCGGCCTGCATCAGCGCGAGGCCTTCGCGCCCGGCGCGGGCCAGCACGCAGGTGTCGTCGAGCCGGCTCATGATCGCCAGCAGCGCATTGACGCGCGCGCTCGGCTCCGCGTCGCCGCGCGCGCGGCTGCGGCGCAGCTCGGGCAGGCCGGCGCGCAGCACATGCGGAAAGCCCGCCTGCGCCTGGCCGCGCGCGCCGCTCACGCCGTAGTGCAGGCAGGCGCGCTCGCCCTTGTGGCCGGTGCGCGCGGGACGGTGGCGGTCCGGCAGGCGCGCGACGGCGCCGGCGGTGCGCGCCACCTCGTGCGCGCCGTGCGGCGTGCGCGCCTGCTGGTGCCAGCCCGCCGCGCCCAGCAGCAGGCCCAGGCTCCAGATGGCGCCGCGGTGCGTATTGACGCCGCCGGTGGCGCGCATCATCGCCGCCTCGGCCTCGCGGCCAAGCGCGCCCAGCTGCTCGCGCAGCGCCACGCCGGGCTGCGCGGCCTGCAGGCCGGCCGCGGCCATGGCCGCGAAGGCGGGATGCAGCGCCCGCGCGGAGCGGCACATCAGCGCGAGGCTCAGGTCGTCATGGGCGCCGTTGCCGCGGCTGTCCACCAGGCCGGGCTTGGGCGACAGCGCGGCCTCGTCGATCAGCGCGGCCACGGCGAGGTCGGCCAGCCGCACGGCGGCGGGAGAGAAGCCGGCATCGACGGGCAGCAGCAGCGCGGGGCTCGCCATCACCAGCTCCTGAAGCGTGCCGGCGGCTCGTACAGCCCGCCGGACCAGTCGACCAGGTCGGCCATGCTCTTGGCCGCCAGCAGCGAGCGTGTCGCCTGGCTGCGCTGCACGCCCAGGTCTTCGGGCAGCGCGATCAGGCCATCGCTGCGCATGCGTCGCGTGGTGCTGGTTTCGTGGCGCAGGCCGATGGGCGTGACGCCGGCCACCGCGGCCAGCATGGCGCGGCGTTCCTCGATCGAGCGTGCCTTGTAGAGATAGGCGATGCCTTCCTCGGTCAGCACGTGCGTGACGTCGTCGCCGTAGATCATCACCGGGGCGAGCGGCATGCCGCTGTCCTTCGCCACCTGCACCGCATCGAGCGATTCGACGAAGGTCGGCTTGCCGCCGGCCTGGAAGGTCTCCACCATCTGCACCACCAGCTTGCGGCCGCGCGCGAGCGGGTCGTCAGTCTCGATCAGGTCCAGCCACGCGGGCGTGGGATGGCGCCGGCCGCCCGGGTTGTGGCCCATGTTGGGAGCGCCGCCAAAGCCGGAGAGGCGCCCGCGCGTGACGGTGGACGAGTGGCCGTCGCCGTCGATCTGCAGCGTCGAGCCGATGAACAGGTCCACCGCATACTGGCCGGCCAGCTGGCAGAAGGCACGGTTGGAGCGCAGCGAACCGTCGGCGCCGGTGAAGAACACGTCGGGCCTGGCGGCCACGTAGTTCTCCATGCCGAGTTCGCTGCCGAAACTGTGCACGCTTTCGACCCAGCCGGATTCGATGGCGGGAATCAGCGACGGGTGCGGATTCAGCGTCCAGTACTTGCAGATCTTGCCCTTGAGGCCGAGCGACTCGCCATAGGTGGGCAGGATCAGTTCGATGGCGGCGGTATTGAAGCCGATGCCGTGGTTGAGCGACTGGACCTTGTGGCGCTCATACACGCCGCGGATCGCCATCATCGCCATCAGCACGTGCACCGGCTTGATCAGGCGCGGATCGCGCGTGAACAGCGGCTCGCAGAAGAAAGGCTTGTCGGCCTGCACCACGTAGTCGATCCATGAACCGGGTATGTCCACGCGCGGCAGGCCGGCGGGGTCGTCCACGATCTCGTTGACCTGGGCCACCACGATGCCGTCGCGGAAGGTGGCGGCTTCCACCAGCGCCGGCGTGTCCTCGGTGCTGGCGCCGGTGTAGAGGTTGCCGTCCCGGTCGGCCTTGAAGCCGGCGATCAGCACGAGGTTGGGCGTGAGGTCCACGTAGAGCCGCGCGTACAGCTCGATATAGGTGTGGATGGCGCCCACCTCGAGCTGGCCGTCCTCGAGGAACTGCGAGATGCGCAGGCTCTGCGCGCCGGCGAAGGCAAAGTCCAGCTTGTGCGCGATGCCGCGCTCGAACAGGTCGAGATGCTCCACCCGGCTTACGCTCGGGATGATCATGTGCAGCCCGTTTACCTTGGCCGGGTTCACTTCGGCCAGCGAGCGAGAGAGGAAATCGGCCTGCTTCTGGTTGTTGCCTTCGAGCACCACGCGGTCGCCCGGGGCGGTGATGGCTTCGAGAAAGGGGACGATATCGGCGGTCGGTACGACCTTGCCGCCGGCAAAGGCGGCACCGCGTGCGAGGCGCCGGTGCTTTTCGCTGCGGCGGGTGTCCCACTGGCGTTCGGTGGAGGGGTTCGGCATTGCGTCTCCGGTGTGCTTGATGCGGTGGATGAGACCAAGATACGCAGCGCGCGCACCGTAAGCAATGACGCTGCGCGCGGCATCGTTACTCCAGGTGTAAGTGTTGACTGGCAGACATGCACGGCTGGCGCGCCCTGCGCCGGGAGGACGGCACGCCACTGCGCGCTCGCGCTGCGCCGGCCTGCCTGCGGCCGGTTCACGGCCGATTCGTGGCCGGCCCGTGGCCCGCGCGCGCTCTGCGGCGTGACAACGCAAGCGCGGGTGGCCCGCCGTTAATCTGAAGCTAACGATTCACACGCGGCCTTGATTGATGCGCCGCGTCAGCTTGCCTAGATTGATTCCATACCGGGCCATCCACGGGTGCAGGGCATGCACCCGGCCACCGGCACACCAGCCGTCCCCGCCGCGGGGCGACCGGCAAACTGACAAACGGCCTGCGTGCGGATATGCCGACAGGCCATCAGGAGACAACACCATGATCATCTACGGAACCGCCTTGCTGGCGGTCTGCCATCTCGTCGGCCTCTACCTGGGCGAATKGCTGGGCATCGCGATCGGCGTGAAGGCCAATGTCGGCGGCGTGGGCATCGCCATGCTGCTGCTGATCTCGATACGGCTCTACCTGCACGGGCGCGGCCTGCTGCCCAAGGAGACCGAGGCCGGCGTGGGCTTCTGGGGGGCGATGTATATCCCGGTGGTCGTGGCGATGGCGGCCCAGCAGAACGTGGTCGCCGCCCTGCGCGGGGGACCCGTGGCGCTGATCGCGGCATTCGGCGCGGTGCTGGTGTCGGCCTGCTGCATCGCCGTGCTGAGCCGCACCGGGGACCACGCGCCGCTACCGCCCGTGCAGTCGCCCGACGCAACCCCCAGCCCCGCAGCGCACTAAGGAGTAGACCATCATGCCGCACTCTTTTTCCCATCTGCTCCAGAACGTCCTGCTGCAAAACGGCCTGGTCACGGCCTTCGCCGCGGTCGGCATCATCATGTGGCTGTCTTCGCGGCTGTCGCGCTGGCTGACCTTCGGGCGCATCCATGGCTCGGCCATCGCCATCGTGATCGGCCTGGTGCTCGCCTACTACGGCGGCATCGTGACCGGCAAGGAG
>NZ_JBFTND010000151.1:0-17917 GCF_056397305.1 Cupriavidus sp. 05N40 | reverse complement strand
CGTCTCACGCGATCAGGATCGCGCGGAAATCGTTCACGTTGGTGCGGGTCGGGCCGGTGACGATCAGGTCGCCGAGCCCGGCGAAAAAGCCGTAGCCATCGTTGTTGGCCAGGTGCGCGCGCGCCGACAGGCCGCGCGCCTGCGCGCGCACCAGCGTGTCCGGCGCCAGCAGCGCGCCGGCGTTGTCCTCGGAGCCGTCAATGCCGTCGGTGTCGCAGGCAATCGCGTGCACGCCGGGCAAGCCGTCGAGCGCCACGGCCAGCGCCAGCAGGAATTCGGCATTGCGTCCGCCGCGGCCGCTGCCGCGCACGGTCACCGTGGTCTCGCCGCCGGACAGCAGCACGCAGGGCTTCGCGAACGGCTGCGCGTGCTGCGCGATCTGGCGGGCAATGGCGGCATGCACCAGCGCCACCTCGCGCGCCTCGCCTTCGATGCTGTCGGACAGGATATGTGCCTCGAAGCCCAGTTCGCGCGCCCGCGCCGCGGCCGCTTCGAGCGACTGCTGCGCGCTGGCCAGCGTGACGCTGAGGTGGCCGGCAAAGCGCGCGTCGCCGGGCTTGGGCGTCTCTCCGGCGCCGCTCTCCAGGTGCGTGCGCACGTTGGCCGGTACCTCGATGCCGTACTTGGCGATCACCGCCAGCGCGTCGGCGCAGGTGGTGGCGTCGGGCAAGGTCGGGCCGCTGGCGATCAGCGTGGGATCGTCGCCGGGGATATCGGAAATCAGCAGGGTCTCCACGCGCGCCGGCGCGCAGTGCAGCGCCAGGCGGCCTCCCTTGAGCGCCGACAGGTGCTTGCGCACGCAGTTCATCTCGCCGATGTTGGCGCCGCTCTTGAGCAGCGCGCGGTTCACCGCCTGCTTGTCGGCCAGCGTGATGCCGGGCGCGGGCGCGGCCAGCAGCGCCGAGCCGCCGCCCGAAATCAGGCACAGCACGAGGTCGTCGGCGGTGAGGCCGCCGACCAGCTCCACCATGCGCTGCGCGGCGCGCTGGCCGGCTTCGTCCGGCACCGGGTGCGCGGCCTCCACCACTTCGATGCGGCGGCAATCCGCGCCATGGCCGTAGCGCGTGACCACCAGCCCGGACAGCTCGCCTTGCCAGTGCAGCTCCACCGCCTGCGCCATCGCGGCGGCGGCCTTGCCGGCACCGATCACCACGGTGCGGCCCTTGGGCGGTGCCGGCAATTGCGGCGGCAGGCAATGGCTGGCGCTGACGGCCGCCACGGCCGTGTCGAACAGGTCGCGCAGCAGTGCGCGGGGATCGCTGAGGCCGGCCGGGCGTGGCGGCACCAGCAGGGCAGAGTAGGAATCGGTGGCGTACATGGCTGGATCCGGAAATGCTGTCTCCCCGGCACGGCCGGGGAGCGGTACGGGCCTGCCATGCCGGCAGGCCTCGGCGGTGCCTCTTACTTGCTGCCCTTGGCGATCTCGTGGTTCGACATGATCTCGATGGCGCGGCACAGCGCCGAGTGATCCTGCTTGCCCAGGCCGTTGGCGGCGCAGGTATTGAACAGTTCCTGCGCGGTGGCGGTATTGGGCAGCGCCACGCCGAGCGCCTTGGCGCCCTGCAGCGCGAGGTTCAGGTCCTTCTGGTGCAGCTCGATACGGAAGCCCGGGTCGAAGGTGCGCTTGACCATGCGCTCGCCGTGCACTTCCAGGATGCGCGAAGCCGCGAAGCCGCCCATCAGCGCCTGGCGCACGCGCGCCGGATCGGCGCCCGCCTTGGAGGCGAACAGCAGCGCTTCGGACACGGCCTGGATGTTCAGCGCCACGATGATCTGGTTGGCCACCTTGGTGGTCTGGCCGTCGCCGTTGCCGCCCACCAGCGTGACGTTCTTGCCCATCAGCTCGAACAGCGGCCTGACCTCGTCGAAGGCCTCTTGCGGGCCGCCGACCATGATGGTCAGCGATGCCGCCTTGGCGCCCACTTCGCCGCCCGAGACCGGCGCGTCCAGGTAGGACGCGCCGAGCTTGTTGATGCGCGCGGCGAAGTCCTTGGTGGCGATCGGCGAGATCGAGCTCATGTCGACCACGATCTTGCTGTGCGCGGCCTCCTTGCCGGCGCCCTTGAGCGCGGCGGCCACGCCCTTTTCGGCGAACAGGACGGCCTCCACGTGCGGCGTGTCCGGCACCATGATCACGATGATGTCGGCGCGCTTGGCGACTTCTTCCGCGCTGGTGCAGACCGTGACGCCGGCGTCCACGAGCGCCTGCGGCGCGGGGTTGACGTCATGCACGAACAGCGTGTGGCCGGCGGCGCGCAGGTGGCCCGCCATCGGCGCGCCCATGATGCCCAGGCCGATAAAGCCGACGTTGCGTTGGTTTGCCATATTGTTGTCTCCTAGGGATGGTGAAAGATTCAGATTCGAAACCGGTTTGAAGGCGCGCCGCGGGCGCCGGGCCTGGCCAACAGGCTTTCCTCCCTCTCCCGCAGGCGGGAGAGGGAGCAAACCTTGCTACTGCACGCCGTGCGCGGCGCGCCAGCCCAGGCCTTCGACGGTGGTCGTGCGCGGCTTGTATTCGCAGCCGACCCAGCCGTCGTAGCCGATCTGGTCGAGCCACTGGAACAGGAAGCGGTAGTTCAGCTCGCCCGTGCCCGGCTCGTTGCGGCCCGGGTTGTCGGCCAGCTGCACATGCCTGATCTTCGGCAGGTTGGCCTTGAGCGTGGCGGCGATCTCGCCCTCCATGCGCTGCATGTGATAGATGTCGTACTGCACGTAGAGATTGGGCGCGCTGACCTGTTCGATCAGCGCCAGCGCCTGCTGCGTGCCCGACAGGAAGAAGCCGGGAATGTCGAAGGTATTGATCGGCTCGACCAGCAGGTCGATCTGTTCGGCGGCGAGCGCCCGCGCGGCGAAGCGCAGGTTTTCCACCAGCGTTTCCTGCGCCTGTTCGCGCCGCACGTTCTGCGGCTGGATGCCGACCAGGCAGTTGAGCTGGCGCACGCCAAGCACCTTGGCGTACTTGAGGGCCTCGCCCACGCCGTCCTGGAACTCGCCGACGCGGTCCGGATGGCAGGCGATGCCGCGCTCGCCCGCGTCCCACTTGCCGGCGGGCAGGTTGTGCAGCACCAGGTCGAGCTGGAAGCGGTTGAGGCGGTCCGCGATCTGGTCCGCATGGAACGCATAGGGGAACAGGAACTCGACGCCACGGAAGCCCGCACGCGCGGCGGCTTCGAAGCGGTCGAGGAAGCCCGCTTCGGTAAACAGCATGGTCAGGTTGGCGGCCAGTTTCGGCATGTCTCTCTCTCCGGGAAAAATGACGCCCCCGCTCCCGCCTGGAAGCGGGAGCCGGTGTCTTTGCGTTGCTCGGCTCAGGCCGTTTCGACTTCTTCGTTGAGGATGGCTTCCTCGATGTCTTCGACCGGCTCGAACTCGTTGATGTTGTCGATCTCGGTGCCCATGGCGATATTCGTCACGCGCTCGAGGATCACCTCCACCACCACCGGCACGGAGAACTCGGCCATCAGGTCGCGCGCTTCGGCAAAGGCCGGCGCGATGTCTTCGGGCTTGAACACGCGGATCGCCTTGCAGCCCAGCCCTTCGACCACCTTGACGTGGTCCACGCCGTAGCCGTTGAGCTCGGGCGAGTTGACGTTGTCGAAGGCGAGCTGCACGCAGTAGTCCATCTCGAAATTGCGCTGCGACTGRCGGATCAGSCCGAGGTAGGAGTTGTTCACCACCASGTGGATGTACGGCACCTTGAACTGCGCGGCCACGGCCAGTTCTTCGATCATGAACTGGAAGTCGTAGTCGCCCGAGATGGCCACCACGTCGGATTCCGGCGAGGCCACTTTCACGCCGATGGCGGCGGGAATGGTCCAGCCCAGCGGGCCGGCCTGGCCGCAGTTGATCCAGTGGCGCGGCTGGTTGACCGACAGGAACTGCGCGGCGGCGATCTGCGACAGCCCGATGGTGGAGACGTAGCGCACGTCGCGCGGGAAGTACTGGTTCATCTCGCGGTACACGCGCTGCGGCTTGACCGGCACGTTGTCGAAATCGCTCTTGCGCTGCATGGTGCGGCGGCGCTTCTGCACGTCCGCCACCCAGCTCTTGCGGCACGGCAGGCGCCCGGCCATCTTCATGGCGCGCGCCACTTCCACGAACTGTTCCAGCGCGGCCTTGGCATCGGAGACGATGCCAAGGTCCGGGCCGAACACGCGGCCGATCTGCGTGGGCTCGATATCCACGTGCACGAACTTGCGGCCCTTCGTATAGACGTCGACGCTGCCGGTGTGGCGGTTGGCCCAGCGGTTGCCGATGCCGAGCACGAAGTCCGATGCCAGCATGGTGGCGTTGCCGTAGCGGTGCGAGGTCTGCAGCCCCACCATGCCGGCCTGCAGCGGGTGGTCGTCGGCCAGCACGCCCCAGCCCATCAGGGTCGGCACCACCGGCACGTTGACCAGCTCGGCGAATTCGACCAGCAGGTCGGCCGCATCGGCGTTGATCACGCCGCCACCGCACACGATCAGCGGGCGCTCGGCCGCGTTGAGCATGGCGATGGCCTTTTCGATCTGGGCGCGCGAGGCCGACGGCTTGTACGGCTGCAGCGGCTGGTAGGTTTCCGGATCGAACTCGATCTCGGCGACCTGCACGTCGAACGGCAGGTCGATCAGCACCGGGCCCGGGCGTCCCGAGCGCATCAGGTGGAACGCCTGCTGGAACACCTGCGGCACCAGCGCCGGCTCGCGCACGGTCACCGCCCACTTGGTCACCGGCTTGGCGATCGATTCGATATCCACCGCCTGGAAGTCTTCCTTGTACAGGCGTGCGCGCGGGGCCTGGCCGGTAATGCAGAGGATGGGGATCGAGTCTGCCCAGGCCGAGTACAGGCCGGTGATCATGTCGGTGCCGGCCGGGCCCGAGGTGCCGATGCACACGCCGATGTTGCCGGCCTCTGCGCGGGTATAGCCCTCGGCCATGTGCGAAGCGCCTTCCACGTGGCGCGCCAGGAAATGGTCGATGGTGCCGGCCCGGCGCATGGCCGAGTAGAACGGGTTGATGGCGGCGCCGGGCACGCCGAAGGCGGTGGTGATGCCTTCTTTTTCCAATACGGCGATGGCCGCGTCGACTGCTCTCATCTTGGGCATGTCTGTCTCCAATGTGCCTGCAATGTGTTCCGGGAATGTCGGGGAATGTCGGGAATGCCGCGAATTGCATTGAATCGCTGTTGGAGCCCATGCTATTCCCGCAGGCGGGGCGGGATAAAGGGAAGCGGGATCAGTTGATTCGATACTGTCGGTATGGAATTGCACCGGGAGACGGCGTACCCACCGCTGCGTGGCGGCCGGATTACCGCACGTTGTGTGACGACAACGGTACGTGCGAATTTGCAGGAAAAGGCCGGCGGCTTGCAGTCGCGCATCGCTACTTGCGCGTCAAATGGGGACAATGTGCGGGCGCGCGCCAGGAACCGGCGCATTGCGCGGAAATGATCCATCGCCAACCGAATTGCCATGCTGAACAGGCTCCCCCCTACCCGCGAACTGCTTGACGCGCTCAGGCGCAAGCCGCCCTCCCTGCCCGCGGCCGCCACGCCGCCTGCTGCCGGCGCGAGCCTGGCACAGTGGCAGCGCGGCCTGCTGGGCTTGTTCTGGGGCTGCTCGGTGGCCGCGCTGCTGGTCGCCGGCGCGGTGATGTTCGCCAAGGTCCAGTACCGGCAAGCGCCCGCGCCGTGGCTGCCGCGGCTGCTCTACTGCCTGCTGGCCGGCAGCGCGGCCGGGCTGGGCGGGCTGGTGCTCAGCCATGTGCCGGCGCTTGCGCGCAGGCTGCGCGATCCGCTCGGGCCGCTGGCCGCGCAGATCGACCGCCACGACGATGCGGAAAGCGCGCTGCTGCGCTCGCTGGCGCGCATTCCGGCCCAGGCGCTGCGCGCGCGCGGGCGCCGGGTCGAGCTGCATCTGCGGATGTGGGAAGGCATGGCGAAGGTCGCGGGCCTGCTGATCGCGGTGAGCCCGCTGGCGCTGATGCTGGTCACCGGCCTGCTGGAGCTGCCGCGCAACGGCGCGAGCCTGGTGCCGCTGCTGTCGCTGTACGGCGTGGCTTTCGTGGCGGGCGCCGCGCTCGTGGTGTTCCTGCAACTGCAGGTAGCCCGGCCGCTGCGGCGGCTGGCCTATGTGATGGYGGAAGCGGCCGAGATCAGCGCGCAGCTCGCGCGCCCGCTGCCGCCGGCCGCCGCCGGTGCGCTGCGCGCGGCAGCGGCGCCGGCAACGGTAGTGGTCGAGGCGCCGGACGTGACGCGGGATGCGGCACCGGAAGCGATACGCGAGGCCGCATCGGAAGCAGCGCCGGAGGCCACATCGGAAGCCGCATCGGAAGCCGCATCGCAGGCCGTACAGGGCGAACCCGTTGCAGCGGGCAGGCGGCCCGCCGTGCCCTCACCGGCGCCGGTGCCGCCGGCCAGTTTCGCCACGCGCCCGCATGCGCTGGATCATGCCACCAGATAGGTCCTGGCGAGCTGGACCCAGCAGGCCGCGCCCAGTGGCAGCACCTGGTCGTTGAAGTCGTAGCCGGGGTTGTGCACCATGCAGCCGCCGAACTCGCCTTCGCCGTTGCCCAGGATCAGGTAGCAGCCCGGCACCGCGTTGAGCATCCAGGCAAAGTCCTCGCTGCCGTTCAGGCCCTTGGGCGCCTGCGTCACGACCTTGTCGGCGCCGACCAGCGCAGTGCAGACCTGCTGCGCGATACGCGTCTCGGCTTCGGTGTTGACCATCGGTGGCGTCAGCTGGCGGTAGTCGATGTGTGCCTCGGCGCCGTGCGCCTGCGCGGTCAGGCTGACGATCTCGCGGATGCGCTGCTCCACCAGCGCGCGCGTCTCGGGGCGCGCGGCACGCACGTTCAGGCCCAGCGTCACCGATTCCGGAATCACGTTGTGGGTGGCGCCGCCGCGGATGAAGCCCACCGACAGCACCGCGGTATCGTCCGGCGCCACATTGCGCGCCACCACCGTCTGCAATGCCGTGATGACGGCCGCCGCCGCGGCGATCGGATCGCGCGCGCGGTGCGGCATGGCGCCGTGCCCGCCCACGCCCTTGATGGTCACGTCTGCCACGTCGGACGACAGGCTCACCGGGCCGGGCAGCACGCGGAAGGTGCCGGCCGGCACGCCCGGCATATTGTGCAGGGCATACACCGCGTCGCACGGGAAGCGTTCGAACAGGCCGTCCTCGATCATCGCGCGGGCGCCGCACAGGTTTTCTTCGTCGGGCTGGAAGATCAGATTGAGCGTGCCGTCGAAATCGCGGCTGTCGGCCAGCGCCTTGGCGGCGGCCAGCAGGATGGCGGTATGGCCGTCGTGGCCGCAGGCGTGCATCTTGCCGTGGTTCTGGCTGGCGTAGGGCAGGCCGGTGGCCTCGACGATCGGCAGCGCATCCATGTCGGCGCGGATGCCGAGCCGGCGCTTGCCGCTGCCGAGCCTGAGCTGCCCCACCACGCCGCTCTTGCCGATGCCGGCATGCACCTCGTAGCCCCAGCTCTGCAGCAGCGTGGCCACCAGCCTGCTGGTGGCGCCCACTTCGAAGCCGAGCTCCGGCTGCGCGTGGATCTGGCGGCGGATGCCGATAAACGTTTCGGCATCGATCTGGATCTGCGGCAACAGGTGCGGCAGCAGCTGGAACGGGGTCAGGGTCGGTTCGCGGGTCATGTCGGATTCCTTTGCGGCAATGGCAGGGCGGGGGAGAAGAGGGGGTTCACGCGGATTTCGTCTCGCGGATGCTCAGCACCGCGAGGWTGGTCACCGCGCCGCAGGCCATCATGTAGAAGGCCGGCGCCATCAGGTTGCCGGTGCGCGCCAGCAGCCAGGTGACGACGAACTGGCAGGAGCCGCCGAACACCGTCACACCCACCGCGTAGATCACCGACAGGCCGCTGGCGCGCACCCGCGCCGGCAGGATCTCCATCAGCACCAGCAGCATCGGCGTGGAGCCCAGGTAGAGGCTCGCGGTCAGCAGCGCCGACAGGCTCAGCACCAGCGGCACGCTCGGGTAGTGGGTCATCAGCCAGAAGGCGGGGTAGAGCGCGACAAGCGTAAACGTCATGGCGCTCAGCACCAGCGGCTTGCGGCGCTCCAGGCGGTCGGCCAGCCAGCCGGACAAGAGCGAGGCCAGCAGGCAGACCAGACCCGTGACGCAGCCGGACAGCAGCGACAGCGAGGCCGGCAGATGCAGTTCGCGGATCATGTAGGTCGGCATGAAATACACCACCAGGTAGGTGCCGACGGTGCCGCCGATGATGGTCAGGATGCCTTTCGCGACTGTGCCGCCGTGCTCGCGGAACAGCGTGCCGAGCGGGCTGGGCGCATGGGCTTCGGCGACATGGGTCTCGTCCAGGTGCGAACGGATGTACAGCCCCACCGGCGCGATCAGCAGGCCCAGCACGAAGGGCAGGCGCCAGCCCCAGCTCTCCAGCGCGTCCGGCGGCAGCGCCGCGTACAGGACGGCTGCCGTGAGCGCGCCCAGCAGCGCCGCGATGCCCTGGCTGCCGAGTTGCCAGCTGATGCGAAAGCCCCGGCCCCTGACCCCGCCGGCCTCCATCAGCATGGAGGTGGAAGCACCGATCTCGCCGCCGAGCGAGAAGCCTTGCAGCAGCCGGCCGGCCACGATCATCAGCGGGCCGAGCACGCCAGCGAACGCATACGTCGGCGCCACCGCCAGGCACAGCGTGCCCGCCACCATCATGCCGATGGTCAGCGTCATGGCGGCCTTGCGGCCATGGCGGTCGGCGTAGTTGCCGATCACGAGGCCGCCCAGCGGGCGCATCACGAAGCCGATGCCGAACGTGGCCACCGCCAGCAGCAGCGAGCCGTAGGCGCTGTCGGACGGGAAGAACAGCTTGCCGATCAGGATGGCGAAGAAGCTGTAGACGGTGAAGTCGTACATTTCCAGCGCATTGCCCATCGAGCACGCGGCAATCAGGCGGAACTGGCTCTGGCGCGCCGGGCTGGCCGCCGCGGCATGGGAAGGCGCCAGCGCGGGGGCGGCGGGCAGGGTGGCATCGTTCATGTCGGATCTCCACGAACTGGTTATGGGCGTGGAGGCCGGCGGAGCCTGCGTCCAGCGTAGGGAGGAAGATTCCCTGGCGATGGAGTATTCAGGCAAACACGGCAGGCCGAAAATCATATATTTTCATCCCGATAACCAAATGGAATCGCCGTCATAACCGTTACCCGCCCGCTATCGGGGCAACTACCGAGAAGCCCGGCGGCAAGCGGCTTCGCGGGCGCCCGGCCGGCTTGCCGGGCGCGTGCAGCAAGCGTCGCCGCTTCACTCCGGCAGGGCACGGCGCACCACGGCGGGCAAAATCACAGGACGAGGAAACGACACGATGAAACTGCAGCAGCTGCGCATCCTGCTGGCGGTGGCCCAGCACGGCAGCATCCACGAAGCCTCGCGCAGCCTGCATGTGTCGCAGCCGGCGCTGTCCAAGGCCATCGCCGAACTCGAGCGCGAACTCGGCGTCACGCTGATGTCGCGCTCGGTGCGCGGCGTCAGCCTCACCGCCTACGGCGTGGCGCTGGTCAAGCGCGCCAGCCTGGTCGAGCAGGAGCTGCGCCACGCGCTCGAGGACATCGAAGCCATCCGCGGCCATGCCGACGCCCAGCTCAATATCGGCCTGACCGCGGTGGCCTCCAGCGGCCCCTTGCCGGACGCGATGGCAGCCTTTCGCCAGCGCTTTCCCAATGTGGCGCTGCGCGGCTTCGAGATGCGCCCGCAGCAGATTCTCGAAGGCCTGCGCGAAGGGCGCCTCGACCTCGGCCTGATCTCCACCAACAGCGGCCCCGGCACCGGCGCCTTCCAGTGGGAACCGCTGTTCTCCACCGGCATGTCGCTGGCCGTGCGCGCCGGGCACCCGCTGCGGCGGGTACGCCGGCTGCGGCCCCTGCTCGATGCCGACTGGCTCGTGCTCGACCCGCTCGACGACCCCGGCAGCCCGCTGGCCAGCCTGATGCGCCTGCACCGCTTCGACATGCCCAAGCGCGTGGTGCAAAGCGCTTCGAACCTGCTCGGCCTGCAACTCGCCACGCGCACCGACCTGATCAGCATGTGGTCCGACTTCGTCTTCGACGGCACCGGCCCGCTGCGGCTCGACCCCGCCTCGCTGGTGCGCCTGCCGGTCAGCGACGAACTGCCGGACTTCCGCGTGTTCCTGGTGTACCGCTCGGAGGACCTGATGACCCACGCGTGCGCGGAATTCAGCAAGGAGGTGCGGCACCGGGCGCAGGCGATGCCGCGCGGGCGGCCGGCCGGGCGGGCGCGCTGAATCGCGCAGCGGCGGGTACGCGGCGCGGGCCGCCCTGCGCACCGCCAGATCGCTGGCACGGTCCGCCGCGCATGCGTGGTTGCCGCCAAATGCGCCACAATGGCGGGCAGGAGACACAAGAGCATGGATAAACTCAAGCAGATCGAAGCCTTCATCGCCGTGGTGGAGCACGGCAGCATGGCGGCGGCGGCGCTCACGCAGGACGTGACGCCAGTGATGATCGGGCGGCGCATCAATGCGCTGGAGGCGCGCATCGGCGTGAAGCTGCTGCACCGCTCGACGCGCCGCATCGTGGTGACCGAGCAGGGCGCGGCGTTCATGGAACAGTGCAAGAAGGCGCTGGCGGACCTGGACCGCGCCGAGATGCTGATTGCCGAGGGCAAGCACAAGGCGACGGGGCATCTGATCGTGTCGGCGCCGGCGGCGTTCGGGCGCAAGCATGTGGCGCCGCATGCGCCGGCGTTCCTGAGCGCGAACCCGGACGTGCAGATTTCCTTCAACCTCACCGACCGCGTGGTCGACCTGGTGCGCGAGGGCTATGACGTGGGCATCCGCATCGGCGGCGCCATCGACCCGAACTTCGTCGCCATCAAGCTCGCCACCAACAAGCGCGTGGTGTGCGGCACGCCGGCCTACTTCGCGCGCCACGGCGTGCCGCAGACGCTGGACGACCTGGCCAAGCACAATTGCCTGGCGTTCAACCTGCAGGGCGGCCAGCAGCGCGGCTGGTATTTCCAGCAGGACGGCAAGACGGTGACGGTGCGCGTGAACGGCAACCTGGACTGCAACGACGGCGAACTGCTGCACCGCTGGGCCGGCGAGAGCCTGGGGCTGGGCTGGCGTTCCACCTGGGAGATCCTGCCGCAGCTCGAGAGCGGCGAACTGATCACGGTGCTGGACGAGTATGCGCTGCCGGACTACGACATCCTGGCGGTGTACCCGCAGCAGCGGCCRGTGCCGGCCAAGATCCGCTTCTTCATCGAGCACCTCAAGGCAGCCTTCGCGGTGCCGGGCTACTGGACCGGGCGGCGCACGCCATGATGACGCAATGGCTGGCCGATGCGGTGGTGCTGGTGCATCTGGCCTTCATCCTCTTCACCATGTTCGGCGGCATGCTGGTGCTGCGCTGGCCGCGGCTGGCGTGGCTGCACCTGCCGGCGGCCACATGGGGCGTGGTGGTGGAATGGAGCGGCTGGATCTGCCCGCTCACGCCGCTGGAGAACGCGCTGCGCGAGCAAGCCGGGCAGCAGGCCTACGGCGGGGATTTCGTGCAGCACTACATCATGCCGCTGATCTATCCGGACGGCCTCACGCGCCATACGCAGTTCGTGCTGGGCGTGCTCGTCCTGCTGCTCAACCTCACGGTCTACGTGGCGCTATGGCGGCGCCGGCAAGACCGGCAGCGGGGCACGGGCCGGCACGTATAGGGCCGGCCCCGCGCACTACGCGGCCGGCCTGAACACCGGCGCGCGCTTTTCCAGATTGGCCAGCACCGCCTCGCGCTGGTTGGCGGCGCCGATCAGGCGATCCTGTTCCACCGATTCCGCTTGCAGCACAGCCGCGCCGTCGCCGTCCTCGCCGACCTGCATCAGCCGCTTGGCCGCGCGGATCGCGTCCGGGCTGCGCGCCGCGATCGCGCGCGCGGTGGCCAGCGCCACGGCACGCGGATCGTCCACCACCGCGGTGGCCAGCCCCAGCGCGCAGGCTTCCTCGGCGCCCACGATGCGGCCGCTGTAGATCAGCTCGCGCAGCCGGTCCGGGCGCACCAGCCCGCGCATCAGCACCATGCCGGCCATGTCGGGCACCAGGCCCCATTTGATCTCCATCACCGACATGCGCGCGTCCGCGGCGAGGTAGCGGATATCCGCGCCGAGCGCCACCTGCAGGCCGCCGCCGAAGGCCACGCCATGCACCGCGGCAATCACCGGCACCGGCAACTCGCGCCACACCATGCACGCGTACTGCGGCCGGTTTGAGATGCCGTGGGTGCGCGCGGCCAGCCGGCCCGCGGCGATGTCGCCATCGTTCTTCGCGCCGCTGGCCAGGCCGGACATGCTCTGCATGTCGAGCCCCGCGCAGAAGGCGCGGCCTTCGCCGGACAGCACCACCGCGCGCAGGTCCGGTTCGCGCATGAGACGCTCGCCGGTCTCGATCAGCGCATCGAACATGGCGGGGTCGAGCGCGTTCATCTTGTCGGGGCGGTTGAGCCTGACTTCGGCCACGCCGTTGTCGATGGTGAGGACGATGCGCTGCGCGCCGTCCGCTGCGTTGCTGTCATTGCTCATCTGGTCTTGCTCCGTGCCTGGTTATCGTTCTGCCGTGGGCAGGACATGGTCCTTGAATTGTTCGCGCAACCTGACCTTGAGCAGCTTGCCGGTGGCGGTGTGCGGCAGCGCGTCGACAAAGGCCACGTCGTCCGGCACCCACCATTTCGCCACGCGCGCGGCGAGAAAGTCGAGCAGCTCGGCGCCGCCGACTTCCTTGCCGGGCCGGCGCACCACGACCAGCAGTGGCCGCTCCTGCCACTTGGGATGCGGCACGCCGATCACGGCAGCCTCCGCCACGGCGGGATGGCCCATGGTGGCGTTCTCCAGGTCGATGGAAGAGATCCACTCGCCGCCGGACTTGATGACGTCCTTGGCGCGGTCGACCAGCTGCACGTAGCCGTCGGCGTCGATGTTGGCCACGTCGCCGGTGTCGAACCAGCCGTCGGCATCGAGCGCGCTGTGCCCTGCCTTGAAGTAGGACGAAGCGATCCACGGCCCGCGCACCTTGAGCCGGCCGAAGGCCACGCCATCGTGCGGCAGCGCGCGCCCCTCGTCGTCCTCGATGCGCAGGTCCACGCCCCACAGCGCGCGTCCCTGCTTGAGCTTGACCTTCAGCTGTGCCTGCGCGTCGAGCGCCTCGTGCCTGGGCAGCAGCGTGCTGATCACGCCGATGGGGCTGGTCTCCGTCATGCCCCAGCCCTGCACGAAGCGCGCGCCGAACTGTTGCTCGAAGCGCTCGATCATGGCCGCCGGCGCCGCCGAGCCGCCCACCCCGGCGAGCCTGAGCCCGAGCGCGCGCGGGTCGATCTCGGGATGCGCGTCGAGGTACTGGAACAGCATCAGCCACACGGTGGGCACCGCGGTGGAGAAGGTCACGCGTTCGTCGCGCAGCATGCGATAGACGTTTTCGCCGTCAAGGTGCTGGGCCGGCAACACCATCTTGGCGCCGGTCATGGCGCAGGCGTATGGCATGCCCCAGGCATTGGCGTGGAACAGCGGCACCACCAGCAGGATCGTGCTGTCCGCGCCCACCCCGAAGGTGTCGGCGGCGCAGGCCTTGAGGCTGTGCAGCACGGTGGAGCGGTGCGAGTACAGCACGCCTTTCGGATTGCCGGTGGTACCCGAGGTGTAGCAAAGCGACGAAGCGGTGCGCTCGTCGAACTGCGGCCATGCGTAGTCCTCGCTGCCGGCATCCAGGAGATCCTCGTAGCACAGCAGGTTCGGCAGCTTGCCGGCAAGGTCGAGCGCGGCGGTGCCGGCGCGGTCCGCCATCGCCACGTAGTGCGTGACGGTGGGCAGGCGCGGCGCGAGCTGCGCCACCAGCGGCGCGAAGCTGGTGTCGAAGAACAGGACCTTGTCCTCGGCATGGTTGATGATGTATTCGACCTGCTCGGGAAACAGGCGGGGATTGACCGTGTGCAGCACCACGCCCGCGCCCGAAACGCCGAAGTACAGCTCCAGGTGCCGGTGGGTGTTCCACGCCAGCGTGCCCACGCGGTCGCCCTGGGCAACGCCGAGACCGGCCAGCGCGCTGGCGGCACGCCGTGCGCGCCGATGCACCTCGGCATAGTTGCTGCGCACCGTGCCGCCGTCGATCGTGCGCGACACGATCTCCTGCTGCGGGTGGTACTGCGCGGCGTACTCGATCAGGGAAGAAATCAGCAACGGACGGTCTTGCATGAGGCCAAGCATGATGCGCGTCTCCTGGTTTCGTTGTGCTGCTGTGTGGTGACTACTCTTTCGGGTGCGCCGGGGCGGGTGGCCGCCCTCTCCCCGCAAGGGCAGAGCGGTGGCCCGGCCCGGCGCCGCATCGGGCGAGGCCGGCGGCTTGCGCCGGGACGCCGGCGCAAAACTCAGCGCCCCTTGAACGCCGGCTTGCGCTTCTCGAGGAAGGCGGCCACGCCCTCCCTGAAGTCCTCGCTGCCCGACGCACGCGTTTGCAGCGAAGCCTCGCGTTCGAGCTGCTCGGGCAGGTTGCTGTCCATGCTGGCGTTGAGCGCTTCCTTGATCAGGCCGTAGGCGAAGGTGGGCATCTGCGCCAGGTGCGCGGCAAGCTTGGCGGTCTCGGCGGCCAGGGCGTCGTCGGCATGGACCTTCCATACCAGGCCGATGCGGTGCGCTTCCTCGGCATCGATCTTCTCGGCCAGGATGGCCAGCGCGCGGGCACGCATCTCGCCGGCGTAGCGCGGCAGGAAGTAGGTGCTGCCGGCGTCGGGCACCAGGCCGATCTTGGAGAAGGCCTGCATGAAGGACGCGGAGCGTCCCGCCAGCACCACGTCGCCGGCCAGCGCCAGGCTCATGCCGGCACCGGCGGCCACGCCGTTGACCGAGGTGATGACGGGCTTGGACATATTGCGCAGCGCCAGGATGATCGGGTGGTAGCGCTCGCGCAGCAGCGTGCCGGAATCCTTCATCTCGCCCTGGCGGCCCGCGAGGTCGGCCCCCGCGCAGAAGCCGCGGCCATTGCCGGTGAGCACCACCGCGCGCACGGCGGCGTCCTGCGCGGCGCGTTCCACCGAGGCGCGCAGTTCCGCCATCAGTTCGGCGTTGAGCGCATTGAGYACGTCGGGGCGGTTCAGGGTGATGGTGGCCACGCCTTCGGCGGCGTGATAAAGCACTGGAGAAGTCATGCTGTCATCCTTGTCAATCAGGGCTGGAGAAAATCGGGCTCAGGCCGGCTTGCCGGGCGCCTTGGGCGGATGCAGGGCATCGGCCGAGGCATCGCCCAGCTTGCTGCCGCCGTCGCAGTCGACGATGGTGCCGGTGATATAGCGTGCATTGGTGGTGGACAGGAACAGCGCGGTGTCCGCGATGTCGTCCTTCTCGCCGTAGTCGCGCAGCGCCAGGCGCGCCTTGAAGCGGGCTTCCATCTCCGGCGTGGGCGCCAGGCGCGCCATGCCCTCGGTGCCGCCGATGGGGCCGGGAGAAATGCCGTTGACGCGCACGCCGGCCGGTCCCCACTCCATCGCCAGGCACTTCACCAGCATGTTGATGCCGGCCTTGGCGGCGCAGACGTGCGCCTGGAACATCATGGCGTTGACGGCCTGCGGCGCGGTGATGGCGATCAGCGAGGCACCGGGCGCGTTGAGGAAGGCGAAGCACGCGCGGAACACATTGAAGGTGCCGATCAGGTCGATGTCGACCACGGTCTTGAAGCCATTGGCGGACATGCCCAGCGCGGGCGCGACGAAGTTGCCCGCCGCGCCGGAGATCACGATGTCGATCGGGCCGAGCTCGTCGCGCGTGCGCGCCAGTGCTGCCTCCACCGCGCCGTAGTCGCGCACGTCCGCCGCCATGCCGATGGCGCTGCCGCCGGCCTCGTTGATGGTGGCGGCAGCCGCGGCGATGCGTTCGGGATCGCGGCTGATCAGCGCGAGCCGCGCGCCGGCCCGGGCGAAGTGCTGGGCGATCCCCAGGTTGATGCCGGACGAGGCGCCGGCGATAAAGACGACCTTGCCGGCCAGCACGCCGTCCCTGAATGCGTTTGACATGGCTTTCCCTCCCTCGGTTGGGGTCGGATGACGAATATCGGATGGCGCCCGGCCCGGGAGGACGGGCTGGCGGATCAGCGGCAGGCGCGCGCAAGCGCGGGGCCGGGCCGCATGGCGGCGGGCCCGGGCGTGGCCGGGCAATGGCTGGAACGGTTCATGTCTGTCTCCTGGCGGGTGCCTTTGCTCTTCTTTTATCTTCTTTTAAGCGGCCTCTGACTTGGGCCTCCGACATCCTACTCCGATGCCGCGATTCGATCACGCGCATCCGCAGCAACAAGCGGACGCGCGGCGCGCAACAAGCCGGGCCGGCGCGGCGCAGGGCAAGGACGAGGAAACAGGCGGCACGGAAGCGGCCGCGCAAAAGAAAAAGCCCGCACCCAGGCCGGCGTGCGGGCAGGGGATCCGCTCGCGGACCACCTAGTGCCATGAAGCGCGCCCCCGCAGCTTCATGACGGTTCCATCATGGGGCAGGGCGGCCCGGTGCGTCTTGACCCTGGTCAAGGCTGATGTGCGGCCGCGCCAGGGCGGCCCCCATGCTCAGGCGAGCAGCGCGGTCACCAGGTCCTTGCCGCGCGCGGCCGGCGCCTGCTCGAAATGCAGCGCGGCCTCGACATGGCTCAGGTGTTCCACCATCAGCGTCACCGCGCGCTCGGTGTCGCCGGCGCGGGCCGCCTCGATGAATTCGCGGTGCTCGTCGGAGGAGCAGGCGGCATCGCGGCGGGACTGGTAGAGCATGGTGATCACGGCGCTGCGCATCGACAGTTCCTGCAGCATGCCGGTCAGCACGCCGTTGCCGACCACCTCGGCCAGCAGGATGTGGAAGTCGCCAAGCAGGCGCGTGCGCACCTGCGCGTCGCTGCCGGCCAGCGCCTTTTTCTCGGCGGCCAGATGGCGGTCGATGCGCTTGTAGTCCGCGGCGGTCGCGCGCGTGACGAACTCGCGCGCCAGCGCCGCCTCCAGGATGCGGCGTACCGCGAACACTTCGCGCGCCTCCTCGGCGCTGGGCTTGGCCACGAAGGCGCCCTTGTCCGGCACGATCTGGATGACCTTGTCCTTGGACAGCATCAGCAGCGCGGCGCGCACCTTGGTGCGGCTGACGCGGTAGACGCTGGCCAGCGCCTCCTCGCGCAGCTTGGTGCCGGGCGGCAGCCGGTGCGAAACGATGGCCGCGACGATGTCTTCGGCGATCGCTTCGGCGGTCATGGCAGGGTCGATGTGCTCGGGCATGGTGGCGCGCTGGCGCGGCCTCTCGTGATCAGGAATGCCGAGATTCTAGCGCCCTGCGGCCGCGCCGGGCAGCGGGGCTGCCCCGGGGGTGGCCGGACCCGCTTCATGCGGGGCCGGCGCGAGGCCCGCATCGAGCTCGGTGGCATCGATCTTGCCGTTGAGCACATCGTGCGCGCGCACGCGGTCGATGTCCTTTTCCCAGGCCGCCACGACCACGGTCGCCACGCAGTTGCCGACCAGGTTGCCCACCGCCCGGGCGATGCCGATGAACCAGTCGACCGACAGCACCAGCACCAGGCCGATGGCCGGAATGGCCGGGTGCGCCGACAGCGTGGCGGCCAGGATCACGATGGCGGAGCCGGGAATGCCGTGCGCGCCCTTGGAGGTGACCAGCGCCACCGCCAGGATGCCGAGCAGGTCGCCCATGGCCAGCGGCGTGTTGGTGGCCTGGGCGATGAACACGGCGGCCAGCGTCAGGTAGATCGAGAACGCGTCCAGGTTGAAGGAATAGCCGGTGGGGATCACCAGGCCGACCACCGATTTCTTGATGCCCATGAACTCCAGCTTCTTCATCACCTGCGGCAGCACGCTGTCGGACGACGCCGTGCCCAGCACCACCAGCAGTTCGGCGCGCAGGTAGCGGATCAGCTTGAGCACGGAGAAGCCGCACAGGCGCATCAC
>NZ_JBFTND010000150.1:0-18050 GCF_056397305.1 Cupriavidus sp. 05N40 | reverse complement strand
CCATGATGGTGTCCGCGCCCCAGCGGATCGACCACACCATCTTTTCCACTTCCTCGGCCAGCGACGAGGTCACGGCGGAGTTGCCCAGGTTGCCGTTGATCTTGACGCGGAAGTTGCGCCCGATCGCCATCGGCTCCAGTTCGGTGTGGTTGATGTTGGCGGGGATGATGGCGCGGCCAGAGGCGATTTCCTTGCGCACGAATTCCGGCGTCATGTCTTCCGGACGCAGCGGCAGCGACGCACCCAGCGCATTGCCCGGGTGCTGGCGCAGCAGCGCCTTGTATTCGGGCTTGTCGTACAGCGCCTGCAGGTTCAGCGACTCGCGCAGCGCCACGTATTCCATCTCGGGCGTGATGATGCCGCGGCGCGCATAGTGCATCTGCGACACGTTGGCGCCGGCCTTGGCGCGGCGCGGGTTGGTCAGCTGGGCAAAGCGCAGGTGGGCGGTGGCCGGATCGGCGGCGCGCGCCAGGCCGTATTCCGACGACAGGCCGGCCAGCACTTCCGTATCGCCGCGCTCTTCGATCCACTTGCCGCGTACCGAGGGCAGGCCTGCCTTCAGGTCGATATGCACGTCCGGGTCGCTGTACGGGCCGGAGGTGTCGTACACCGGGATCGGCGGGTTGGACATCTCGCCCTTGTCCGTGCGCGTGGACGTCTGCAGGATCGTGCGCAGCGGCACGCGGATGTCCGGGCGGCTGCCGCTCAGGTAGGTCTTGCTGGAAGCGGGATAGGCGAACTTCTTGTCGAGATCGGTCTCGAGCGACTCGAAGGAAGCGGCGGGGGCGGAGTTTGTGCGGGCCATGGGTATCGTCCTCTCTCTTGCGGGGATGGACGAAACCAGGAGCCCTGAGCATGGACGCGGCGCTGTGTCCGGGTCATGTGCCTCGCTGGAGGCAGGAGCTGTTCGGTAACCATGAAACTTCCCACGCCGGTACTAGCCGGATCGGGTTCGAAGGGACTCTCTCAGCCGCACGGCCCATCCGTACGGCACCCCTGTTTCATCCAACGGGGTGAATTTAAGCACAAGGGCCGGGGCTTGACCACCCCTGTTTCAATCTGGACAGTCGTGCGCGGAAGTCAGCATTGGCGCTTGTTGCAGCGCGGCAGGCATCGTGGGACGCGGGCACCACACCGGAGCGGCATGGTTGACGCCGTGCGGGGCCGCCCCTTGCCGTCACATGATGCGCGGCTTGCTCTACCATGCAGAAAACAGGACAACACTGCGACATCACGCACCACGCCACCCTGGAGACCGCATGACCGAAGCCGCCACCCATCGCGTGTTCAACCAGGTTCCGGATCTCGCCGGCCACAACCTGTTCGCCGGCGACCCGGTGCTGCGCGCCGCGCTGGAACGGCTGGGAGGCGGCTGGCATGCCGGTGCGCTGGAGGCATTCGGCGCGCGCCTGGGCGAGCCCGACGTGCAGCGCTGGGCGGCCGAGGCCAACCGCGATTCGCCGCAACTGCATACGCACAGCCGCACCGGCGAGCGCATCGACGAGGTGCAATTCCCGCAGGCATGGCACGAACTGCTGGGGCTGCTGCGCGGCCAGCAGCTGCAGGCGCTGCCGTTCGCGCAGCCGCGCGACGGTGCCTGGGTGGCGCGCGCGGCGGGCTACTACCTGCAGGCGCAGGCCGAATCGGGCTCGCTGTGCCCGCCCACCATGACCTTCGCCAGCATCCCGGTGCTGCAGAAGGAGGCCGCGCTGTTTGCCGAACTGGGGCCGAAGCTGTTCGCCACGGAACACGATGCGCGCGACCTGCCCTGGCGCGACAAGCGCGCCGTCATGATCGGCATGGGCATGACGGAAAAGCAGGGCGGCTCGGACGTGCGCAGCAATACCACCGTGGCGCGCGCCGTGCGCGGCGAGGGCCGCGGCGCCGAATACGAGCTCACCGGCCACAAGTGGTTCTTCTCCGCGCCGATGTGCGATGCGCACCTGGTGGTGGCGCGCATGGGTGCCGAGGACGGGCCGCTGTCGTGCTTCTTCGTGCCGCGCTTTCGCGACGACGGCAGCAAGAACCCCGTGCAGATCCAGCGCCTCAAGGACAAGCTGGGCAACCGCTCCAACGCCAGCAGCGAGGTGGAGTTCCGCGGCGCCACCGGCATCCTGATCGGCGAGGAAGGCCGCGGCATCCCGACCATCATCGAAATGGCCACCCATACGCGGCTGGACTGCGTGATCGGCAGCGCCGCCATCACGCGCGCCGCGCTGGTGCAGGCGCTCCACCACGCGCGCCACCGCATGGCCTTCGGCCGCCTGCTGGCGGACCAGCCGCTGATGCGCAACGTGCTGGCGGACCTGGCGCTGGAAAGCCAGGCCGCGACCCTGCTGATGATGGAGCTGGCGCAAGCCTTCGAGCGCGCCGACACCGATCCGCTGGCCACCGCGTGGAAGCGCATCGTCACGCCGGCGGCCAAGTTCTGGATCTGCAAGCGCGCCATCGAGGTCACCGGCGAAGCCATGGAGGTATGGGGCGGCAACGGCTACGTGGAAGACGGGCCGATGGCGCGGCTGTATCGCGAAGCCCCGGTCAACTCGATCTGGGAGGGTTCGGGCAACATCATGTGCCTGGACGTGCTGCGCGCGCTGCAGCGCAATCCCGAAGACGGCGCCCGGCTGCTGCAGGACCTGGCCCGGCGCGCCGGCGGACATCCGGCGGTGCGCGCCGAGCTGGCCTCGCTGCAGGCCATGCTGCGCGACGCCCCCGAACACATGGAGGCCGGCGCGCGGCGCTTTGCCCAGGGCCTGGTGCTGGCCGCGCAGGCGGCGCTGATGCTGGGCCATGCCGATGCCGAGGATGCCGAGCACTTCGTGGCAAGCCGCCTCGGGCGCCAGCACGGCCGCGTGTTCGGCACGCTGGAGGGCGACGCGGCCGGGCTGGCGCGCGTGGTGGCGCGCGCCTGGCCGGCCTGAAAGCCGGCCCGCTCCGGCCTGCCCCCGGGCCATCTTCCCGGCCCGCCCCCCCTTCTTAATTCCCCGGCAGCGCTACAGCTGCTGCCGGTCCTGCCGTAAACAGCCTTTGACACTAATGGCATACATTGCATACATAAGTGCCGGATCGTCCATTTTCCTGACTCAGTGCCGCGCTCCGCCGAGGCGGGCGTCGCCCATCCCGACATGAATATCAGTCAACGCTTGTTGCTTTCCCTCTCTCTTGCCCTGCTGGCCCTGCTGGTGGTCGGCCTCGGCGGCATCTGGCAGCTCAGCCAGTCGGAAGATCGCTTCGAATACTTCAACGACAACACGCTGGGCAGCGTGCGCACCCTTGGCAGCCTCAAGGACGACGTGAATGCGATGCGCATCGCGATGTACCAGCACACCATGAGCGAGGACCCCAAGGCCAAGGCCGGCATGGAGCAAGCCATGGCGCGCGCCGACCAGAAGTTCGAAGCCACCACCGCCAAGTACGGCCGCGACGATATCAGCGACGACACCGACGGCAAGCTGCTGGAAGCGGACCGCGCGGCCTTCAAGCGCTATCGCGATGCGCGCCCCGCCCTGCTGGAAAAATCGCGGGCCAACGATTACCTCGGCGCCCAGGCAATGCTGTTGAGCGGCGAACTGCACGACGCTTCCGCCGTCCTGCGCAAGGCGCTCGACGAGCACATCGCCTACAACGGCGAATTGGGCGAGCGGGCGGTCGTGCAAAACCGCGGGCAGTACCGCACTGCAGTGGTGGTGTTCTCGGTCGTGATCGCCGTGGCCGTGCTGGTCACCGGCGCCCTGGCGGTGACCTTGTACCGCCGCATCCACGGCAGCCTGGCCGAGATCGAGCAGACCCTGGAATACGTCAGCGAAAGCCTGGACCTGGAGCGCCGCGCGCCGGTCGGCCGCCTGGACGAGATCGGCCGTACCGCGGCGGCCTTCAACACCCTGCTTGGGCGGGTGGGCGTGGCGATGCGCGAAGTCCGCACCTCGACGGAGTCCGTGGGCGTGGCGGCACGCCAGATTGCGGCGGGCAACACCGACCTGTCGGCACGCACCGAGCAGCAGGCGGCGTCGCTGGAAGAAACCGCATCGAGCATGGAGGAGCTGACCACCACCGTGCGGCAGAACGCGGACAACGCGCGCCAGGCCAGTGGCCTGGCCGGCGATGCGGCCCGCGTGGCCGAACACGGTACCACCGCCGTGCAGCAGGTGGTGCAGACCATGGGCGCGATCGCCACCAGCTCCAGCCGCATCGCCGAGATCACCAGCCTGATCGAGGGCATCGCGTTCCAGACCAATATCCTGGCGCTCAACGCCGCGGTGGAAGCCGCGCGTGCCGGCGAGCAGGGCCGCGGCTTTGCGGTGGTGGCCGGCGAGGTGCGCAGCCTGGCGCAACGCTCGTCCAGCGCGGCGAAGGAGATCAAGGACCTGATCGACGAATCGGTCGGCACCGTGCGCGCCGGCTCCTCGCAGGCCCAGGACGCCGGCAAGACCATGGACGATGTGCGGCAGGCAGTCAAGCGCGTGTCCGACATCATCGCCGAGATCGCCGCGGCGTCGGACGAGCAGAGCGCAGGGATCGAACAGGTCAACCAGGCAGTCGGGCAGATGGACCAGGTCACGCAGCAGAACGCGGCGCTGGTGGAAGAGGCGGCCGCGGCGGCGCAGTCCCTGGACGACCAGGCCGGCAAGCTGCGCGACACGGTATCGTCCTTCCGCCTGGCCAAGGCCTGAGCGGCGCGGCGCATCGGGCCCGGCCGCCGCGCGCCGGGCCCTTGCCTGCCGGCGCCGGCTACACCGCCAGCGTCTCCGCCAGGCGCAGCACCACGCGCGGGCCGTGGCGGATCAGGTCATGCGCCCGTTCGCCGATCATGATGGCGGGCGCGTTGGTGTTGCCACCGATCAGCGTCGGCATGATCGATGCGTCGACCACCCGCAAACCCTCCACGCCCCGCACGCGCAGCTGCGGGTCGACCACCGCGCCTTCGTCCATGCCCATGCGGCAGGTGCCCACCGGGTGATAGATGGTGTCGGCATGCTCGCGGATCATGGCGCGGATGACGCCGTCATCGCCGCCCTCCGCGGGCAGGTGCCCCGAATAGAGCTCCTTGCCGCCGAACGCCGCCAGCTGCGGCTGGGCCAGGATGCGGCGCACGATGCGCACGCCGGACACGAGGTCGTCGAGATCCCGCGGGTCGGACAGATAGCGCGGATCGATCAGCGGAGCCTCGCGGATATCGGGCGAGGCCAGCGTGACCTCGCCGCGGCTGTGCGGGCGCAGTACGCAGACGTGGCACGAATAGCCGTGGCCGAAGCGAATGCGGCGCATATGGTCGTCGGCCATGCCGACCACGAAGTGCAGCTGCAGGTCGGGCTCCTCCAGCTCGGGCCGGCTCTTGAGAAAGGCGCCGGCCTCGGCGAAGTTGGATGTCAGCATGCCGGTGCGCTCGCGCCGGTAGCGCAGGATCTCGGCCAGCAGGCGGAAGGCACCGCCCACCGACACGCCGAACAGCTCCGATGCCGCCACGCGCTTGTGCACGATGATGTCGAGATGGTCCTGCAGGTTGGCGCCCACGCCCGGCAGGTCGTGCACCACGGGAATGCCCAGCTCGCGCAGATGCGCCCCCGGGCCTACCCCCGACACCATCAGCAATTGCGGCGAGCCGAAGGCGCCGGCCGAGACGATCACCTCGCGGCGCGCCCGCAGCAAGGTCTCGCGGCCGTCCAGCCGCACCGTCACGCCCACTGCGTGGCGGCCGTCGAATTCGATGCGCAGCACCTGCGCACCGGTCAGCACATGCAGGTTGGCGCGCCCGGCGTTGCTGGCGCGGTCGTCGGCATCGCCGCGATGGAGATAGGCGCGCGCGGCATTCCAGCGCTCGCCGCCGTGCTGGGTCACCTGGTACCAGCCTGCGCCCTCCTGTTCCATGCCGTTGAAATCGTCGTTGCGGCGGTAGCCGGCCTGCTGCGCCGCCTCGATGAAGCGCTGGCCGAAGGCATTGGGCGTGCGCAGGTCCGATACGTGCAGCGGGCCGCTGCCGCCGTGCAGCGGGTCGTCGTCGCGTCCGGCCAGGCGTTCGTTGCATTCGGCGCGGCGGAAGTAGGGCAGCACGTCGTCCCAGGCCCAGCCGTCGCAGCCGCCCATGGCCCAGCCGTCGTAGTCGGACGGACGGCCGCGCGTGTAGATCATGGCGTTGAGCGAGGAACTCCCGCCGAGCCCGCGCCCGCGCGGCTGGTAGCCGCGGCGCCCGTCCAGGCCGGGCTGTGGCACGGTGCGGTAGCCGTAATTGCGCGCACCCGCGCGCGGCAGCATGAGGGCGGCGCCCGCCGGCGCGGAAACCAGCACATGGTGATCGTGCCCGCCCGCCTCGAGCACCGCCACGCTGTCGCTGCCGCTGTCGGCCAGGCGCCCGGCCAGTGCGCAGCCGGCCGAACCGGCGCCGACGACGAGATAGTCAAAGGTGGTTTCCATCTGTCTCTCCGCGTGGTCGGAGGTCGGTGCGCCCGGGCTTGCGGCGCCCGCCGCGGCTGCCCGCAGATCCGGTCTGAAAACCAGTGTAGGCGCTTTGCACGGGAGCTGAAAAGGGGGAAGCGGGAGACGCGCAAGGTGGCTGGCCGGCCGCCGGAGATGCACGGGCACGCAGGCGGAACGAAGGCGGAACCAAGCCGGAAGCGGGGCGGGGAATGCACCTGCGAGCGTGCCGGCGGCAGGTCCCGCGGAGGCAGCCGCATGCGCCCGGAGACACCCGCCAGTCCTGCGGGAATACGCCCGGAATACGGCCGGAATACGCCCGTTTGAAGCGGTTCCCGCCAGGGCGGCCGGCATTGTCACCGCGCACGGCATGGCATATGGTGCGGGAATCGATAACGCCGCGCGCGCCACGGGCAGCGCATGGCCCATGGGAGATCGCCACATGAGAGAAGTGCCCGAGATGTCATCCGTATTCGACGCCATGCGCGCCGCCTCGCGCAGCGACCAGGCACCGGCCTGGACCGTGCGCGCCGACCGCCTGCGCCGTCTGCGCAAGCTGGTGACGGATCATCAGGACGAGATCTCGCAGGCCATCAGCGCGGATTTCGGCAACCGGCCGCGCCAGGAAACCGCGCTGCTGGAGGTCTTCCCGAGCCTGGCCGGCATCGACGGCGCGCTGCGCCACGGCAAGCGCTGGATGCGGGTGCGGCGCGCGCGCACCGGGCTGTGGTTCAAGCCGGCCAGCTCGCGGCTGATGCCGCAGCCGCTGGGCGTGATCGGCATCGTGGTGCCATGGAACTATCCGCTCTACCTGACCATCGGCCCGCTCGCGGGCGCGCTGGCCGCGGGCAACCGCGCCATGGTCAAGCTCTCCGAGTACACGCCGCGCTTTGCCGCGCTCTTCGCCACGCTGGCGCAGCAGGCCTTCGCCGCCGACGAGCTCACGGTGGTCAACGGCGACGCCGGGGTGGCAAGCGCCTTCTCCGCCCTGCCCTTCGATCACCTGCTGTTCACCGGGTCGACCCAGGTCGGCCACCATGTGATGCGCGCGGCGGCCGCCAACCTCACGCCGGTMACGCTGGAGCTGGGCGGSAAGTCGCCGGCCATCGTCGGMCCGGGTGCCGAMYTSGASCRCGCSGTSGARCGCATCCTGGTCGGCAAGCTGCTCAATGCCGGCCAGACCTGCATCGCGCCCGACTACGTGCTGCTGCCGGAGGCGATGCGCGACCGCTTCGTCGAAGCGGCGCGCGCCTGCGCGGGCAGGCTCTACCCGGACCTCGGCAGCAATCCCGACTACACCACCATCATCAGTGCGCGCCATTTCGCGCGGCTCGACGGCCTGGTCGGCGACGCCGCCCGCGCGGGCGCCCGCGTGGTGCCGCTGACGCAGGCGCACTCCGACCCGCAGCGGCGCCGGCTGGCGCCGCTGCTGCTGCTCGACGTGCCCGACGGCGCGACCGTGATGCAGGAAGAAATCTTCGGCCCGGTGCTGCCGCTGGTGACGTACCGCTCGCTGGACGAGGCCATTGGCTATGTCAACGCGCGGCCGCGGCCGCTGGCGCTCTACCTGTTCGAGAAGGAGCGCGGCGCGATCGACCGCGTGATGGCGCAGACCGTGGCAGGCGGCGTCAGCATCAACGAGACCTTGCTGCACATCGCGCAGGAAGACCTGCCCTTCGGCGGCGTAGGGCCCAGCGGCATGGGCGCGTACCACGGCGAAGCGGGCTTCGAGACCTTCTCCAAGCTCAAGCCGATCTTCCGGCAATCCGGACTGAACGGCGCCGGACTGCTCAAGCCGCCATACGGCAAGCGCTTCGAGACGATGATCCGGATGCTGATGCGCTGACGCGGCGCCGCCGGCCCGCGCCCCAGGGCCGGACTCGCGTCAGGATGACAGCATTGGCCGGCCCAGCATGCGCGCCAGCACCGCCTCCGGCGAGTGCGTGTGATCGCTGATGGCCTTCGGCGACAGGTAGTAGGTCTGTTCCATCATCGCCCGGCCGCGCATGGCCGCATGCAGCACCTGGTCGCTGAACACAATCCAGGTGGAACCCGGCGGGAAGTGGAATTCCTGCTGCGGCACGCTGGCCTGGTATGCCAGGTCCGCCTTGGCCAGGTCATGCAGCTGCAGCATGCGATGGTCGTACTCCGAGCGGCGGCGCTTGGTGATGCGCAGCAACTCCATCAGGCGGGCCTGACCCGGCCACATGCCCTTGGTCTGCGGCACGAAGCGGCGCGCGAAATCGCCGAAGGGCTCGCCCACGCGCCACACGCGCGGCGCCTGCGGGTCGATGTTGTGGAACACGCGCAGCAGGCGCTGGCCCAGCAGCGGGTTGGACGGGAAGGAGTCCACGTGCAGGCGCGTGTCGTCCTTGCGCCAGCTCACCGGGCGGCCGGCGATTTCGCTCGGGCGCAGCGAGGTGCCGGCGCGCACCATGTGCGGGCCGTATTCCGGGAACAGGCTCAGCACCAGCTTTTCGCTGGACTCGGCATAGCGCTTGATCAGCCGGTACAGGTCGCCGAGATCCCGCTCGCTGCCGGTGGCGCCGCGCACGGCGCGGTCGTTGGCGCGCAGGTTGATGTTCTTGGACTTGCCGTCGGACCAGCGGCTGTCGAGAAAACGCTCCTCGCCGGTCTCGAAGCGGAATTGCAACTGCGGGAAGTAGAGCACCGCGCCCTGCTCCAGCTGCTGGCGCAGGCCTGCCGCGGTGGCGGCGTCGACCTGCGGCGCCCAGTCCGTGTAGGGCTGCGTGCGGATCAGGTTGAAGGCAGGCTCGCTCGCCCCGGGCACGGTAGCCGGGCCGGAGACGGCGGGCGTGGAGACCGGGCGGGTCGAATGAGTCGATTCTTGTGGCATGGGCATCCTCGGTATGCGGGCTCCGGCGGAATCCAGCGGGCTCCCGCGGGATGACAAGACGCCACTTGCACGGGCAGCCTTGCGATCCCGCGATTCTACCCTCGCGGCCCCGCCGCGCCACGCCTGGAGCGCCGCGGTTGATCTCCGGCAAGCCGGGCGGCTTTCGCGCCCCCTGCCGCGGGCACAAGAAAAACGCCGCCCGGRGGCGGCGCTTTTCGGTACGGACGCGACAGCCTTACAGGCCGGCGGCAGCGCGCAGGACGGCAGCCTTGTCGGTCGCTTCCCACGAGAATTCCGGCTCTTCGCGGCCGAAGTGGCCGTAGGCGGCGGTCTTCTCGTAGATCGGGCGCAGCAGGTCCAGCATCTGCACGATGCCCTTCGGGCGCAGGTCGAAATGCTCCTGCACCAGCGCGGCGATCGCCTCGTCGGAGATCTTGCCGGTGCCTTCCGTGTACACGGTCACGTTGATCGGGCGGGCCACGCCGATGGCGTAGCTGACCTGCACCTGGCACTGGCGCGCCAGGCCGGCGGCGACCACGTTCTTGGCCACGTAGCGGGCGGCATAGGCGGCCGAGCGGTCGACCTTGGACGGATCCTTGCCCGAGAACGCGCCGCCACCGTGCGGCGAGGCGCCGCCGTAGGTGTCGACGATGATCTTGCGGCCGGTCAGGCCGCAGTCGCCTTGCGGGCCGCCGATGACGAAGCGACCGGTCGGGTTGACCAGGTACTTGGTGTCCTTGAGCATCGCGGCCGGCAGCACCGGCTTGATGATCTCTTCGATCACGGCTTCGCGGATCTGCGCCTGGCTGATGTCCGGCGCGTGCTGGGTCGACAGCACCACGGTGTCCACGCTGTGCGGGCGGCCATCGACGTAGCGCACGGTCACCTGCGACTTGGCATCCGGGCGCAGCCAGGGCAGGCGGCCGTCGCGGCGCAGCTGCGACTGGCGCTCGACCAGGCGGTGCGAGTAATAGATCGGGAAGGGCATCAGTTCCGGCGTCTCGTCGCAGGCGTAGCCGAACATCAGGCCCTGGTCGCCGGCGCCCTGGTTCAGGTAGTCGTCGGAGGCACGGTCCACGCCCTGCGCGATGTCGGGCGACTGCTTGTCGTAGGCGACCAGCACGGCGCAGCCCTTGTAGTCGATGCCGTAGTCGGTGTTGTCGTAGCCGATGCGCTTGATGGTGTCGCGCGCGACTTGGATGTAGTCGACGTTGGCGGTCGTGGTGATTTCCCCGGCGAGGACTACCAGCCCGGTGTTGCAAAGGGTTTCGGCCGCTACACGCGCGTACTTGTCCTGGGCCAGGATGGCGTCCAGGACTGCGTCGGAAATCTGGTCTGCGACCTTGTCGGGATGGCCTTCGGAGACGGATTCCGAAGTGAACAGGAAGTCGTTTGCCACGAACTTATTCTCCAGGTTGGCTATTGCGTGCCAACCTATTCAGTCCGGGCGGCGACGCTTTAGCGGTATTTTCAAGCCGTTCCGGTAGAACGGTATCGCCCCGCAAGTTGTCAGTTAACTCGGCGATACGCGTTATTATACGCGGCTGCGAGCCGGCCTGCAGCGCCCCCGTTCCGATTGGGGTTGCCCGTGCGGCGCTGCCGGGGCCGGTGGCGGCCTTTTCGCAGTGAAACCGCAGGCACAGGCGCCTGTCTGACAGTGCAAGCGGTGTGCGGGCCCGGTAACGGACCCCATGTCATTTCGATTGCCCCCTCTAACGGCAGCAGCGGGCAAAACATGAATCACTGAACCCGGCCACCGTGCCGCAGAGCACGATCCGATGACCTTTTTGTTCTGGCTGATTTCCCGCTTGCCGCTGTCGTGGCTGCACGCCGCCGGCGGTGCGCTGGGCCTGCTGGCAGCGCGCCTGCCGGGACGCTACGGCACGCGGCTGACCGCGCACATGCGCCAGGCCTATCCGGGCGCTGACGCGGCCACGCTGGCAGAAGCCGCGCGCGCCACCGGCCGCATGATCCTGGAGATGCCGTATTTCTGGTGCCGCCGCAACCCGCCGCGGCGCTTGTACGGCTTTGCCCTGCCACTGTGGCCTGAACTGGACCGCCTGATGGCGCAAGGCCGCGGGCTGATCATCCTGGTTCCCCACCTGGGCTGCTTCGAAGTGCTGCCGCAGGCGTTCGCGCTCAAGCATCCGGTCACCGCGCTCTACAAGCCACCCCACCAGGCCTGGCTGCGCGCCTGGATCTTGAAGATGCGCACTCGTCACAATCTTGCCATGGCACCCGCGGAGCCGCGCGGCGTGCGCATGCTGCTCAAGGCGCTCAAGCGCGGCGAAGCGGTTGGCATCCTGCCTGACCAGGTACCGCCTGGCGGTGAAGGCGCGTGGGCGCCGTTCTTCGGCAAGCCCGCCTACACCATGACCCTGGTGCAGCGCCTGCAGCAGCACACCGGTTCGCCCATCGCCGCGATCTTCGCCGAGCGCCTGCCGCGCGGCGAAGGCTTCCTCGGGCATATGAAGGTGATCGAAGAACCCTTGCCGGACGATCCGGGCGAAGCTGCCGCCGTGCTCAACCAGGCCATCGAGGCATTGGTCCGCGCCGCRCCCACGCAGTACCTGTGGGGCTACAACCGATACAAGCAACCGCGCGGCGCCGAGGCCCCTCCCGAACCTGCGCCGCTCTCCAACTAGAACAAATGAGCCGTATCTTTACCTGGCTGGGCATTGCCCTGCTGACCGTGCTGGGCAAGTTGCCCTATCCGCTGGTGGCGCGCTTCGGCGAAGGACTGGGCAGCTTGCTCTACCTCATCCCCAGCAGCCGCCGCAAGGTGGTGCAGACCAACCTGCGCCTGTGCTTTCCCGAGCGCAGCGACGCCGAGATCGAGGCGCTGTCGCGCCAGACCTTCCGCACCGTGTTCCGCAGCTTTGCCGAGCGCGGCATCTTCTGGACCGGCAGCGAGAAGCAGATGCGCCGTTGGGTGCGCATCGAGGATCATGCCGACCTGGTGGCGCTGGACGGCAAGCCGCACATCCTGGTCACGCAGCACCTGTCCGGCGTGGAAGCCGGCGCGATCCGCCTGACCATCCACCTGCGCGACCATGTGGGCCGTTCGGGCGCCTCGCTCTACACCAAGCAGAAGAACGACCTGTTCGACGGCTTCCTCAAGCATGCGCGCGGCCGCTTCGGCGCCAACATGATCGCCCGCAACGACAGCGCGCGCGACATCATCCGCTGCCTGCGCAAGGGCGAAGCGCTGCAACTGATCGCCGACATGGACTTCGGCGAGCGCGACTCCGAGTTCGTCCCCTTCTTCGGCGTGCAGGCCCTGACGCTGACCTCCGTGTCGCGCCTGGCGCGCCTGACCGGTGCCAGGGTGGTGCCGATCTACACCGAGATGCTGCCCGACTACCAGGGCTATGTGCTGCATGTGCTGCCTGCCTGGGAAGACTATCCCGGCGACAGCGTGACCGACGACACGCGGCGCATGAACGCCTTCTTCGAAGACTGCATCCGCCCGCGCATCGCCGAGTATTACTGGGTGCACAAGCGCTTCAAGCACCGCCCGCCGGGCGAGCCCGAGATCTACTGAAACCGCCCGCGGCGTGTCCGGCAGGCACGCCCGGCGAGGAATACAATCGCACCATGAAACTCCAGTTCACCAAGATGCATGGCGCCGGCAACGACTTCGTCGTGCTCGACGGCATCCGCCAGACCCTGAACCTGACACCCGCGCAGTGGCGCGCGCTCGCCAGCCGGCATTTCGGCGTGGGCGCCGACCAGATCCTGGTGGTGGAGAAGCCCACCCGCGACGACGTCGACTTCCGCTACCGCATCTTCAACGCCGACGGCGGCGAAGTGGAGCACTGCGGCAACGGCGCACGCTGCTTCGTGCGTTTCGTCACCGATCAGGGCCTGACCGACAAGCGCTCGGTGCGCGTGGAAATCATGAACGGCGTGATCACGCTGACGCTGCAGGACGACGGCCAGGTCACCGTCGACATGGGCGCGCCCGAACTGGAACCGGCCCGTGTGCCCTTCCGCCCCGACGGCCTGCCGACCCGCGCCGAAGGCCGCGACACCCTTTACGGGCTCGAGGTAAACGGCCGCACGGAATGGATTTCCGCCGTCTCGATGGGCAACCCGCACGCGGTGCAGGTGGTGGACGACACCGAGGCCTTCCCGGTGCTGCAGGACGGCCCCATCATCGAGCATCACGCGAGCTTCCCCAACCGCGTCAACGCCGGTTTCATGCAGGTGCAGGAACGCCACACCGTGCGCCTGCGCGTGTTCGAGCGCGGCGCCGGCGAAACGCTGGCCTGCGGCACCGGCGCCTGCGCGGCGGTGGTCGCGGGCATCCGCCGCGGCCTGCTCGACTCGCCGGTGCTGGTGCATACGCACGGCGGCGACCTCACCATCGCCTGGGACGGCGAAGGCGAGCCGGTACGCATGACCGGCCCGGCCACCACCGTGTTCGAAGGCAGCATTGACCTGGAGCGGCTGCCTGGCTGACCATAGGGGCTCGCGGCCCGGCCGGGCCGCCCCCCTGATGGAGTGCCAATGCCGCTCGCCGATTTCCGCGTCACCTCTGGCAAGAACTTCCGACTGGCCGACTTCGACGCCGGCGCCAAGCCGCTCTCCAGCGGCGACAAGGCCGCCGACCTGGCCCGCATCGCGGAACTGAGCGTCCAGCTCGACCAGCAGCAGGACATTTTCTACGCCGAGCACAAGCGCAAGCTGCTGGTGGTGTTGCAAGGGATGGACACCAGCGGCAAGGACGGCACCGTGCGTGGCGTCTTCCGCAGCTTCGACCCGCTGGGCATCCGCGTGGTCAGCTTCAAATCCCCCACCGCTGAAGAACTCGCGCACGACTACCTGTGGCGCATCCACGCCCAGGTCCCGCGCGCCGGCGAGATCGTGGTGTTCAACCGCAGCCATTACGAAGATGTGCTGATCACGCGCGTGCACGAGTGGATCGACGAAGACGAATGCCAGCGCCGCTACAAGCAGTTGCGCGCCTTCGAGACGCTGCTGATGGAAACTGGCACCACCATCATCAAGTGCTTCCTGCACATCTCCAGGGATGAGCAGAAATCCCGGCTGGAAGCCCGCCTGGCAGATCCGCAGAAACACTGGAAATTCGACCCGAAGGACCTGGAGGAACGGCAGTACTGGAAGAGCTATATGACGGCCTACGAGGCCGCGATCGCCGCGACCAGCACGCCGGAAGCGCCCTGGCATATCGTTCCGGCGGATTCCAAGACGCATCGGAACCTGATGGTGGCGGAGATTATTTCCGAGGTGTTTTCCAGGTTGAAGCCGGCTTACCCGGCCGCGGCTCCGGGCTTAGGGAAATTGAAAGTGGTATGAGGGCAGGAGGTCTTTCCTGGGGGGCTCCGGTTTTGCGGGGCCCGGGGCTTTCGCCGCAAATCCAGGATCAGGTTCGGCAACGAAGGCAGATCCAAAGGCTTTCCAGGCTGCCTCTAAGCCTTTAAGTCTTTAAGCCTTTGAATTTGAACGTGGTATCGCCAAGGCGAAACCACGTAAATCCCGTTACTTCGCGCCGCTACTTCTCATTACTTCCCGTTACTTCCCGCCATTCCCCCGATGGATGTCATGCGTGACAAACGGCCTCTCGTGGGTGGGCATCGCCAGCCACTCCGGATGCCGCAACGTCTCGCGGATATCATCCAGCCCGCTCGTCCAGTGCTCGTTCATGGTGAGCAGGCCGAACTGGTAATCCTTCGCGTTGCCCTCGAAGGTCTTGTCCCGGTAGATGAGCTGAATCACGTTGCGTCGCGCGTCGCACGCGTATTCGGCTGCCTTGCGGTACCAGTCGTTGTCGCGCTGCGCCTGCGGCACCAGCGCCATGATTTCGCTGAGCATGCGGCGGTAGTTCTGCTGCTCGCCCATGTAGTCGGTGATGGTGCGCGTGCGGCTGGAGTACTGGATGTCTTTCTGCCGTTCAGCCACGTCCAGCAGGTTGTGCGGCAGCTTGCCGCGCGCGCTCCACAGGTCGACCTGGAAGATCAGCGCATCGCGGCGGGGCTGGGCGGTGAGGACTTCGGACAGCGGGGTGTTCGAAACCAGGCCGCCGTCCCAGTAGAACTCGCCGTCGATCTCCACGGCCGGGAAGCCGGGCGGCAGCGCGCCGGATGCCATGAAGTGTTCGGCGCGCAGCTTGCGGCGCGTGTTGTCGAAATAGGCGAAATTGCCGCTGTGCACATTGACCGCGCCCACCGATACCCGCATTTCGTTGTGGTGGTGGTTGATCCGGTCGAAGTCGACGAAGCGTTCGAGCGTGGTCTTGAGCGGCCCGGTGTCGTAGTAGCTGGCCTGGCCGGGTCCGCCCTGGTGCTCGAACAGCATCGGCCATGGACGCGGCTGGAAGAAGCCGCGCTGGCCTTCGAGCACGGCACGGGCGGCTTCGATGCCGTCGAACCAGATGCGCACGGGGTCGGGCCATTGGCTGGCGCTTTGCGCGACCATCTCGTAAGGCAGCAGGCTGGGCAGCCAGGGCTGCTGGCAGATGTACTCCCAGAACGCGCGCAGCTGCTCGACCCGGCGCTCGGGGGCGTTGCCGGCGATCACCGCCGCGTTGAGCGCGCCGATGGAGATGCCCGCCACCCAGTTGGGCTCGATACCGGCTTCGGCCATGCCCTGGTACACGCCGGCCTGGTAGGAGCCGAGCGCGCCGCCGCCCTGCAGCACCAGCGCCCTGACCGTGTATTCGTGGTGCGCGGGACGCTTGCGGCCGGCGCCCTCGGGCGCGAGGTCGGGCGCCGCGCAGCCGCCGGGAGGCAGGAAATTGGGTTCCGGCTCCCTTGGTGCCTTGGCCCTCGCCTTCGCCACCGCCTGCCTCACCTCGGGCGCGGCGGGGTCGGCCACCACGGCCGCGGCTTCGCTGCGCGCGCCGTTCTTCTCGATCTTCGTCACTGCCTGATTTGCTTTCTGCCGACGTCCGCCTGCCACGGCTTCTCCTTGATGGTTTTGTCCTTCGCGCGGCCGGCCGGCGGCATGGTGCCGCCGCGCCGGCCGTCCTTGCTTACTGCATGTACCAGCCGTGGCTGACGATGAACGACTGGCCGGTCAGCGCCGCCGACGGGAATGCGCAAAGGAACAGCGCGGTCTGGGCCACATCGTCCACGGTGGTGAAGACGCCGTCCACGGTGCCGCCCAGCATCACGCGGCGGATCACCTCCTCTTCGCTGATGCCCAGCTCCTTGGCCTGTTCCGGGATCTGCTTGTCCACCAGGGGCGTGCGCACGAAGCCCGGGCAGATCACGTGCGAGCGCACGTTGTACTCCGCGCCTTCCTTGGCCAGCACCCGCGCCAGGCCGAGCAGCGCGTGCTTGGCGGCGACGTAGGCGGATTTCAGCGGCGACGCTTCGTGCGAGTGGACCGAGCCCATGTAGATCACGGTGCCACCGCGCTTGTCCTTGTACATGTACTTGAGCGCGGCCTTGGTGGTGAGGAACGCGCCGTCGACGTGGATGGCCTGCATCTTCTTCCAGTCGGAGAAGGCGTAGTTCTGGATCGGGTTGACGATCTGGATGCCGGCGTTGGAGATCAGGATATCGATGCCGCCGAAGGCCTTGGCGACCTCGTCGGTGGCGCTGTTGACGGCATCCTCGCTGGTTACGTCCATCGCCACCGCGATGGCGCGGCCGCCGGCCGCCTCGATGTCGGCCGCGGCCTTCTGCGCCGCTTCGAGATTCAGGTCGGCGATGGCGACCGCCGCGCCTTCCCTGGCCAGCAGGTCGGCAATGGCTTTGCCGATGCCGCTGGCGGCGCCGGTGACGATGGCGGTTTTTCCCTGGAGCTTCATGAAGACACCTCGTATGGTTGATGCGGGTTGGTTGCTGCGGGCGCAATGCCCGCGGTGCGCGGGAATGAAAAGAGCGAAGAACCGGACGGCAGGCCGGGCAGGACCGGCCGCACCGGCGAGCGTGCGGGCCGCTCAGGCGAGGTAGTCGAACACCACCTCGCCCAGCCCGAGCGTGAGATCGGCCACGAAGTGCCTGGCGCCGAGCACCTCCAGCACCGGCAGCGCGGCCACCGGCGCCAGCGCGTGCGGCGACAGCGACAGTGCCGCCGGGCCGGTCCAGGCGCCCTTCATCTCCACGTCCTTGAGGAAGTAGCACACTAGCTCGCAGATGCGCGGGCTGCCGTCCACGTGCGGAATGACCTTGAGCAGGTAGTTGGGCGTGCTGGAGAGCGCCAGGCCGAGCGCGTCCTTGTCGAGTTCGCGGTGCTTGTAGCCCATGGTGCCGGTGGCCACGCGCACCGGACCGTAGTCGAGCGTGCCGACCAGGGTATCGGTGTGGACCTCGAGCCTGGGGCTGGCGAGCTTCTTCGGGAAGCCCCACAACTCGCGCCCGCCCGCCAGCGGCGGATGGTCGTCCAGGTACATGGCATGGGTGTAGGTACCGGCCTTGCCTTCGTAGGTGACGGGAATCACCTGGCCCGATTCGGTGTAGTCGCCAAACCCGGTGGAATCGGGCATGCGGATGAACTCGTAGTTGACCACGGCATCCGTGATCTCCAGCGGTTCCGGCACCACCGCGCGCAGCAGCGCGGGATCGGTGCGGTAGGTGATGATGAAGAATTCCCGGTGGATGAAGCGGTACGGACCCATCGGATAGGCCGGACTGGTGAGCGGCATGGCGAATGCCTGCTCGCGGATCGTCTTGATGTCCATCGCCAGCTAACCTCCTGAAGAGATGCTGCGCCGCCTTGCCGGGCGGCAAGGCGAATCGCTGGCGACGGGACCATCCCGGCCGGCCAGCGAGATCAATCAGACCGGCGATTTTTTCGCGCGGTTCCCGTGGCC
>NZ_JBFTND010000149.1:0-18093 GCF_056397305.1 Cupriavidus sp. 05N40 | reverse complement strand
GACCCGCGCATCATGGCGCCGTTCCAGGTCGGCGACTACGTCAACTTCGCCGGCACACTGGTGACCGACAGCGGCACCAGYGGCGCGTACCCGGGCGGCAGCGCCGGCACCTACGTGTCCGCGCATACCGTGACCAACAACGTGGCCATCTATACCGCGCCCGGTACCAACCCGGCCTACGTCGCGGTGGAGGTCACGATCATCGGCACGGGCGGGCTGACCGTGATCGGCGCGGGCGAGGCCGCGATCCGCACGCGCTTCGAAGGGATGACCACCGACCCGAGCCGCAACATCCATCTCTACGGCATCGACGTCAACACCGACGGCTCGACCACCGATCGCGACTGGGGCACGATCGCGGTCGACCCGGGCCCGCCGAACGGCGCGGTACAAGGCCGCTGGCGCTTCCGCCCGCCGTGCACCGCCGTCACGGCGACGGTCAAGGCCTGCACGCCTCCCGCGGGCGGCAACTTCATCCCCCCGACGCGCGAGGTGCGCGCCGTGATCGAAGGCGCGTGGACGCCCGCGACCCGGCAGGCCGACACCGGCGGCGCCAACGGGCTGATGGCAGGGCAGTATCGCGCGCCGATCCTGGAATACATCTTCCCGGAGAACGTGCCCGGCACGCCGCCGCCGCCCAACAACTTCGAGACGATCCCGTTCCTCGCGCAAGGCGGCTACACGTCGTCGGCCGGCACCATCGTCGGGCAGCTCAACCCGTGGCCCGGCGCGCAGGCACCGGGCACCTGCACGGCGCCGGCCGCCAATGCCGGCACCGACTTCAGCGTGGCCTCGGGCGCGCGGGCGGTACCGCTCACCGGCAGCGCGACCGGCACGGGGCCGTTCACCTATGCCTGGCAGGCCGTGTCGCCGCCGGGCACGGTGATCACCAACCCGACCTCGCCGAACCCCACGTTCGACGCGCCCGTCATTGCAGCCGGCGGCGCCGCGCAGACGATGACGTTCCGGCTGACCGTCACCGGCTGCAAGAACCAGACGGCGACGTCCACCGTCACCGTGACGGTGCTGCCGCCGAGCCACCCGGTGCCGGTGATCAACCCGATCGCGCCGGTCACCGTCAACTCGGGCGTGCCGGTCACGCTGACCGCCAGCAGCAGCGGCGCAGCGGGCACCACGTACACGTGGACGCAGACGGGCGGCCCGGCGCAGGCGTTCTCGCAGCAACCGGCGGGCTCGGCGTCGATCCGCTTCACGCGGGCAATTCCGCTCGGGCAGATCACGCGCGACGTGCTGACCTTCACCGTGACCGCGAACGACGGCGGGCAGGTGTCGCAGCCGGTCAGCGTCACGGTGACGGTTGTGCCGGTGCCCGACGTGGTGACCGTCACCACGGCTGAGTACCGCACGTCCAAGCAGCGACTCGACCTGACGGTCACGTCGTCCATCGTGAACCCGAACCTGGTGTTGACGCTGCAGCCGTACCGCACCACCACGGGCGCGCTGTTCGACCCCGGCACGCTGGGCGCGACGCTGGCCAATACCGGCGGCGGCACCTACACGCTGGTCCTGGTCGGCGCGCCGCAGCCGGCGGCGCCGCCGGCCACGCCGCTGACCGTGAAGTCGAGCATCGGAGGCACGAGCCCGCAGACGGCACTGACGCGGATACGCAACTAGTACGCAAAGGGCATGGCCGGGATGCGGTTCGCGCCRCATCCCGGACCACCAGCCCGCCTTGACAAGCATTGCGCCAGGGCGCGCCGCGCGCGGCGCACACCTGGTGGACACGGGGAGAGAGGGTCATGAGCCAGCACCAGCCCGGAGACGGGGTAGGGGGAGCGTTGCCCGAAGCTGCGCGGGCAGCGCCAGCGGCAGCGACAGCGCAAGCCTTCGGGGAAGCGGCGGCACAGGCCGCGCAAGAACATTCGGGGGCGCGCCGGCGGGCAGCCCGGCGCGTGGCGCGGTGGCTCGTCGCGGGCGCGGCAGGCGCGTTGCTGGTGGTGCCACTGGTCGGCTCGCACCTGCTGCATGCCCAGTCGTCGACGCAGATATTCCCGGTGCAGCGGCCGCTCGGGTCGCTCAAGACGGTGCCGGTGCCGGGGCCGACTGACCAGGAGCTGGCGGAGTTCGTGCGCGACAAGACCGCCGCGGTCCAGCTCGGCAAGGCGCTGTTCTGGGATGCCCGCGTGGGCAGCGACAACCGCACCGCCTGCGCCACCTGCCACTTCCATGCCGGCGCGGACAACCGCATCACCAACCAGATCAACCCCGGACTGCTGGCCGGCGACACCGCGTTCCAGGCGGGCGGCAACTATGCCGGCCCGAACTACACGCTGCGTGCGGCCGATTTTCCGCTGACACGCCATGGGGACATCGACGATGCGGGGACCATCGCCGCGGACGTCAACGACGTGGTGTCATCGCAGGGCGTGTTCACGGCGAAGTTCGATGCCGTGCGCGCCAATGCCAGGCCAGACGACTGCACCGTGGTCACCGATTCGGTGCTGCACGGCGGCACCGGCTTCGACCTCAACGGCGTGAACACCCGGCGCGTGGAGCCGCGCAATACGCCGAGCGTCATCAACGCGGTTTTCAACTTCCGCAATTTCTGGGACGGCCGGGGCAACAACGTGTTCAACGGCGGCGACCCGTTCGGCCTGCGCAACACGCAGCCGCTGGCGTGGAAGTTCGATAAGGGTGTGCTGCGCAATGTCGCCGTCTCGCTGTCCTCGTCGTCGCTGGCCTCGCAGGCGTCGGGCCCGCCGATGAGCGGCAACGAAATGAGCTGCCAGGGGCGGGCGTTCGTGGAGCTGGGGCAAAAGCTGCTCAAGGAGCGCCTGCTGGCCGATCAGGACATCTCGCCGCGCGACAGCGTGCTGGGCGCCTACGCGCTGCGCGCGCCGACGTACGCGGAGCTGATCAGGAAGGCGTTCCGTCCGGAGTTCTGGTCCGCGCCGGTCATCCTCAGCCTGCCGGGCTCGCACGCACTGAACTTCAAGCCGATGGACCTGCAGCGGCAGCGCCGCCGGGACGACAATGACTTCGACTTGCGGCGCTTTCGCGGCAACCTCGTCACCACGCAGATGGAGGCCAACTTCGCGTTGTTCTTCGGCATCGCGGTGCAGATGTACGAGGCCACGCTGGTTTCCGACGATACGCCGTTCGATCGCTTTGCCGAGGGCGACCGCACCGCGCTGACCGCGCAGCAGATGCGCGGGCTCATGCTGTACCAGGAGCGCGGGCGCTGCATCAGCTGCCATGGCGGCCCCGAGACCACCAACGCGGCGTTCAGCAACGTGCAGAACCAGCGCGTGGAGCGCATGACCATGGGTGACGGCGCCGTGGGCATCTACGACACCGGCTTCTACAACATCGGTGTGCGGCCGACGCGGGAGGATATCGGCCTCGGCGGCAACGATGCGTTCGGCAATCCGCTGTCGGAAACGCGCATGGCGCAGCTCGGCAAGGGCGCGCTGCTGGGCAACGGCTTCGGCAGCAGCCCGTTCCCGCAGGGGCAGCGCATCGTCGCGGACGGGGCGTTCAAGGCGCCGGGCCTGCGCAACGTCGAGTTCACCGGGCCGTACTTCCACAACGGCGGGAAGTCCACGCTGATGCAGGTGATCGACTTCTACAACCGGGGCGGGGATTTCGCCTACGCCAACCGCGACGACTTCGATTTCCATGTGGGCCCGATCGGCCTGAGCCAGGCCGAGAAGGAGGATCTTGTGTCGTTCCTGCTGTCACTGTCGGACGACCGGGTGCGGTACAGCCGCGCGCCGTTCGACCATCCGTCGATCTGCATGCCGAACGGTCACCAGGGCGGTTCGCGGTCCGTGGCGCAGGACGTCCGCAAGGGGACCGCCATCGACCTGATGCAATGCGTGCAGGCGGTCGGGGCCGACGGCACGCGCAAGGGTTTGCAGACGTTTCTGGGGCTAAGTCCGTTCGCGCACTGAATTGCGGCGTCGAGACCGCGTCATGCAGAACGTTGCGCTGAATGGCAAATGGGGAGGCCATCGTATGTCGGATCCAATCGAACCAACCGGCGGCGCGGGGGCGCGCCGGGGCAGTGGCCGGGGCGTGGTCGGGGCGCCGTTCGCGCTGCTGTGGCTGCTGGCGCTGGCCGTGCTGGCGGCGCTGGCGATGCCTGCCCGCGCGCAGGCGCCGGCGCCTGGCGTCGACGCGCAGTTCGACGTACTGGGCTATATCCAGGAGGCCACCCTCGACGGCTGCGGCGACGCGCTGTGCGGCGGCAAGATGCGGGTCAACGGCCACACCATCGTCATTCCCGCCAATACCATCGTGATCCTTCCGGCCAACGCGCTGACCTGGAAGGAGCTGTTCACACAGGCGCCGGCGCCGTACACCAACGTGGCCACCGGCATGGCGCTGGCTGACCTGCCGGCGCCGCTCAGCGGCTACGAGGCGCACGTGATCGGCAACCAGGTGGACGATGTCTATATCGCCGGCCTGGTCTATATCTCCCAGCAGTCGCTCAACAGCGGCACGGGCTTCATCAACTACATCGACTACGCGGCGGGCGAGCTGCGCGTGGGCGGGCGGCTGGTGCGCGACGGCGGCGGCGTGCCGCAGAACGTGCTGGACGCCAGCAAGCCCGGCACGCGCGTGCGCATCAACGATCCGGGCGGGCGCTTCGGGCGCGCCATGTCGCCGGACCGGCGCTTCACGATCGATGCCGACAACCCGACCATCCGCAGCGCGACCGGCTATCCGATGTGCGTGCCGCGCGTGGACGCGTCGCGCCAGGCCGACGATGCGGCGTGTCCGCAGGGCAACCGGCCCAGGGACATCAGCGGGCAGTTCTCCACCAACTTCACCATGCCTGACCCGGCGGCGCTGGCGGCCGGGCAACTGCCGGACCCGCGCATCATGGCGCCCTTCGAGGTGGGCGACCATGTCACCTACTCCGGCACGCTGGTCGGCGACCGTGGCGCTCAGGGCCCGTACCCGCCGACCGACGCGACCTATGTGTCGGCGCACACGCTGGTCGCCAACATCGGCATCTTCACGGCGCCGTTCACGGACCCCGCATATGTCGCGATCGATGTGACGATTCTCGGCAACGGCGGCATCTCGGTGCCGGCGAACCAGGAGGCAGTGGTGCGCACGCGCTTCGAGGGCGTCACCACCGACCCCAGCCGCAATGTCCTCCTGTACGGCATCGACGTCGCGCCCGACGGCACCACGAGCGAGCGCGAATGGGGCATCGTGGGTGTCGATCCCGGCGCCCCGACCGGCACCGTCAAGGGCCGCTGGCGCTTCCGCCCGCCATGCACGGGCCTGGTCGCCACGTTCAATTTCTGTTTCGGCCCGCTCGAGGAGAACACGTTCCTGCCGGCCACGCGGGAAGTGCGCGCCGTCATCGAGGGTGCGTGGACGCCGGCCACCAGCACGCCGCTGAAGAATGGCCTGATTGCCGGGCAGTACCACGCGCCGATCCTCGAATACCTGTTCCAGGAGAGTTTCCCCGGCGTGACGCCGCCGCCGATCAGCTTCGCGACGATGCCCTTCCTGGCCAGGGGCGGCTACAGCTCGTCGAGCGGCGTCGTGGCCGGGCCGCTCAAACCCTGGCCGGGATCGGGCCAGCCGGTGTCATGCACGGCGCCCCGGGCCAGCGCCGGCGCCAACATGACCGTGCAATCGGGCGCAACCAAGGTGCAGCTCAACGGCACCGCGAGTGGCTCCGGGCAGCTTGCCTACGCATGGACGCCGCCGAAGGGCGTGACGCTCGCACCGTCCGCCTCGGTCCTCAACCCGACCTTCACCGCGCCCACGGTGACGGCCACCAACACGCTGCTGTTCACGTTGACCGTGACCGGCTGCGACGGCCTGCAGGCCACCTCGGCGATGACCGTCACTGTCACGCCGCCGCAGGCCGCCGTGCCGTTCGTCAGCCCGTTGTCGCCCCTGACGGTGCCTTCGGGCTCGACGGTGGTGCTGACCGCCAATGGCACCGGCGCCCACAAGCTCAGCTACACGTGGACGCAGACCGGCGGGCCGCCGCAGGCATTCAGCCAGCCCAGCGGCAGCGCGAGCATGACGGTCAGCCGCGCGTTGCCGGTCGGCCAGTCCGCCAGCGACGTGCTCGCGTTCACGGTGATCGCCACCGACACGGTCACCAACGCGAAGTCCGCGCCGGTGACGGCCACCGTCACGTTCACGCCGGCGGCGGACACCGACACCATCACCGTGGCCGAGTACCGCATCTCGCGGCAGCGGCTCGACGTGACGGCGGTCTCGTCCGTGGCCAGCCCGAAGGTCGTCCTCACGCTGCAGCCATACCGCACGACCAGCGGCAGGCTGTTCGACCCGGCCACGATGGGCAACACGATGACCAACAACGGGGGCGGCAACTACACGCTGTCGCTGGTCGGCGCGCCACAGCCCGGGCCGGGGGAGGGCCTGGTCGTGAAGTCGAACCTGGGCGGCAGCAGCCCGCCGACGCCGTTGACGCGCGTGCGCAACTGACGCTGCGCGCAGTGGGATGCAGTACCCGGGAGGCTGCCGCGGCGGGCCTCCCGGCGACCACGGGCGGAAGGCGCACATGTGCGCGCCTTACCGGCCGGGCGCAGGAAGCGGCAATGCTTGTACGGGGAGGGCCGGCGCATGCGCCGGAAAAGTTCGACACCGAGACGGAGAGGAAACCATGCTGTATCTACCCAGTAACGCACCGGCAGAAGAGGTCCGCAAGGCCGAGCGGGCACGACGGAACCGGCTGGAGATCGTACAGGCACTGTCGCACGGGAAGGTCACGCGGCGCGAACTGCTCAAGTGGGGGCTGATCACGGCGACCGGCATGCTGGCGAACAAGCATGGGCTGAACCCCTTCGTCGGGCAGGCGTGGGGCAAGGGCGGCAGCGGCAGCAGCGGCAGTGGCAGCGGCGGCAGCAGCGGGTCTCCCACCGGCATCGCAGCCAGCTCGCTGTTTGGCGCGGCGCCGTTCAGTCAGCCCATGCCGCGCATGGACGTGCTGCCGCGCAAGCCGGTTTCGGCGCTGAGTCCGGCGCCCACGCACGAGGCCAACACCACGCTCCAGGCGGTGCCGGCGGTGCTGGGCGGCGGCTTCGGCCCGGTCGAAGGCCGCCCGCCCGGCCCGATCTGGGCGCACCAGGGCTGGGACATTCTTCCGCCCCAGGTCGCCTACGAGGTGGCCACCAGCGGCCTTACGCACAACTTCGCCTACAACCCTGGCGTCGACTCGCGCCTGAACTGCGGCATCGATCCGCTGCATTCGGTACAGACGTGCTTCCACCCCAGCATGCCGGACCAGTCGGCGACCAAGTTCTGGACCTTCAACGGCACGTTCCCGCCCAAGCTGGTGCTGGCCCGCTACGGCGAGCCCATCTTGTACCGCCACCACAACGCGCTGCCGGCCGACCGCACGCAAAACGGCGGCTTCGGCCTCCATACGCTGTCGACGCACGAGCACAACGGCCACCATGGCGCGGAGAACGACGGGTTCACCGGTGCATTCTTCTTCCCGGGCCAGTTCTACGACTATCACTGGCCGCTGGTGCTCGCCGGCTTCCGCTCGATCAACACCACGGCCAGCGACCGGCGCGCCGGCAGCCCGGACGGCAACGGCGGCATCACGAAGATCCCCGGGGACTGGCACGAGACCATGAGCACGCACTGGTTCCACGACCACATGTTCAGCTTCACATCGCAGAACGTCTACAAGGGCGTCGCGGCGATGATGAATATCTACAGCGCGCTGGACCGCGGCAACGAGTCGATCAACGACGGGGTGAACCTGCGGCTGCCGAGCGGGCGCGCCAAGGACTGGGGCAACCTCGACTACGACGTCAACCTGATGCTGGCCGACAAGGCGTGGGACCGCGACGGCCAGATGCAGTTCGACATCTTCGACCTCGACGGCTTCCTGGGCGACCAGCCCACCGTCAACGCGGTGTACAAGCCGTACTTCGAGGTCGAGCGCCGCAAATACCGCTTCCGCATCCTCAACGCCTCGGTGTCGCGCTTTTTCAAGCTGATGCTCAGCGACGGCTCGCCGATGATCCAGATCGGCAACGACGGCAACCTGCTGCCGCGCCCGGTCGTGCTGTCGCAGCTCGACGAGATGGGCATCGCCGAGCGCTACGACATCGTTATCGACTTCTCGCGCTATACCAATGGCGCGCGCGTGCAGCTGGTCAACCTGGCCGAGCACGACAACGGCAAGCGCGTGGCGCATGACCTCACGCTGGGCGAGGCGCTGTCGGGCAAGTCGAAGGACACGTGCGTGGGGCCGATGCTCGAGTTCCGCGTGGTGCGCGATCCGCCGCAACCCRACCTCAGCCAGGTGCCGGCCACGATGATCCCCAACCCCGACCTGTCGAAGATCCCGGTGGCGCGCGAGCGCACCTTCATCCTCGGGGACGGGGCGAAGCAGACGACCGGGAAGTCCGCTTCGGGCTTCTTCGGCCCGTGGGGCATCCGCGTGGATGGCGGCGACACGCTGGCGGCGGACTACGGCCGGGTGTCGGCGGCGCCAAAGGCCGGCACGCGCGAGATCTGGAACCTCGTCAATGCTGGCGGGGGCTGGGACCACCCGCTGCATATCCATTTCGAGGAGGGGCAGATCCTCGAGCGCGATGGCAGTGCGCAGAAGGTGCCGGCCTGGGAACAGGGCCGCAAGGACGTCTACCGGCTGCACCCGAGCGGCAAGCTCAAGATCACGATGCAGTTCCGCGACTGGGGCGGCATGTTCATGGAGCACTGCCACAACACGGTTCACGAAGACAACGCCATGTTGCTGCGATGGGAGATCGATGACTCGGGCTCGCCGTTCCTGCGTCCGTTGCCGACGCCGATCCCGACACCGCAGGGGGTGACGTTCCAGGATCCGGTCGAAGTCCTGAAGACGGCGCTCTAGGCAAGGGGCGGACCGGGACCCCGGCGGCGCCGGGGTCCGCGGCGGTGGCATGCAGCGTAACGGAGGGACATCATGAGGCAGGAAAGAAGGGGCGGGCCCGGAAGGGCCGGGATCGGCATCGTGGCGCTCTGGCTGGGGCTGGCGGGCGCGGTGGCCGATGCCGGCGCGCAGCCGGCCGAGGAACCGCAGACCCACTCGTCCGCGGTGCGGGTGGCCGGCAAGATGCCGGAGGCCGACGAGAACGTCGTGTTCTCGGGCATGGCGACGATCGACACCACGTTGATCGTCGCGCCGCCGGCGGCGCCGGTGGCGGAGATCGCGTTCGACTTTTCCGCGGTGTCCGCGCGCGGGGAAAGGAGCGGCATCGCATACCGCGTGGACAGCCCGACCAGCCTGCAGCGCAGGCTGACCCTCGGCGAGACCATCGAGGTCAGCTTTCCGTACTACCCGGAGGGCGAGCCGCTCGCGGCCCGGTCGGCGACCGCTTCGTTCAGGCTGCTCACTAGCGGCAAGACGTCCCGGGCGATCGTGGTGGGCACCGCGCGGCCGGGGCCGGCGAACTGAGGAGGGCGCGACATGCCGACCAGCCAGTACCTGCGCCGCGCCGCGGCAGCGTGGTGGATGTTGTGGACGACGCTGTGCATGGCGGCGCTCGGCGCCGCCATGCCGGCGCGCGCCCAGACCCCGTGGGGCGCGGACTATTTTCCGAACGTGGAGCTGAAGACCCAGGACGGCAGGACCGTGCGCTTCTATGACGACCTGCTCAAGGGCAAGGCGGTGGCCATCAACCTGGTCTACTCGAGCTGCGAGAACATCTGCCCGCTGGAGACCGCCAAGCTGGTAGAGGTGCAGAAGCTGTTCGGCGAGCGCATGGGCCGTGACATCCATTTCTACTCCATCGCCATCGACCCCTGGGACACGCCGGCGGAGCTGAAGTCCTACGCGAAGAAGTTCGGCGTGGGACCRGGCTGGCTGTTCCTGTCGGGCAAGGAAGCGGACATCCGGCTGATCGCGCGCAAGCTGGGCCTGTCGCGCGCCAACGATCCGGAGACGCGCGACGGCCACAGTGCCACGCTGATGGTCGGCAACGTGCCGGCGGGGCAGTGGATGCGGCATTCGGCCATCGACAACCCGCAGTTCCTCGCCACCGCCATCACCAACTTCATGGGCTGGAGCCGCCCCGCGCCGGCGCAGGCGCCCGCGGTGGACTACGCGCTCGCCAGGCCGGTGCTGATGGGGCGTGGCGAGGTGCTGTTCCAGAGCCGCTGCGCTGCGTGCCATACGGTCGGCCATGGCGACCGCCTCGGCCCCGATCTGCAGGGCGTCACCGCGCGCCGCATCAAGCCATGGCTGACCCGCTACGTGACCGAGCCGGACAAGATGCGCGCCGAGGGCGATCCGACGGCCGTGCGCCTGTTCCGGCAATACAACGAGCTCCGCATGCCGAACCTCGGGCTGGGCGGCGAGGACGTGGCCGCGTTGCTCGGCTATCTCGAGACGCGGGACAGGGCCAACAGCGCGGTCAGGGCCGCCGTGCCCTGACGCGCGAGCCGGGAACGACCACGGTGCTGCGGACCGCGCCCGCGGCACGGTGGACTCGATGTAGTGCAACAGAGAAGGGGACCAAGATGACGATGACTCGCTCGAAGCGCCGCCTGCCGGCGCGACAGATCTGCCTGGCCGCCGCCGCCGGCTTCACGGCGCTCCTGGTGGCCTGCGGCGGGGGCGGGGGCGGCGGCGACAGCGGCACGCCTGCCGCGCCGGCGGCGACCACCACCGCGACGACGTTCAGCGGGCCGATCTCCGGATTCGGGAGCATCTTCGTCAACGGCGTGCGCATCGACAACAGCGCGGCCTCCATCACGCTGGACGACGACAATCCGGGCGGGCGCGACGACGATCTCAGGCTGGGCATGGTGGTGGAGGTCCAGGGCCAGCGCGACAACGCGGGCGCGACCGGCCGGGCCACCAGCATCGCGTCGCGCAGCTTCGTGCAGGGCCCGGTCTCGACCGTCAATGCCGGGGCCGGCACGCTCACCGTGTTCGGCGTCAGGATCACGGTCACCCCGTCGACCGTGTTCGACGGCAGCGGCCTGAGCGGACTGGCCGCGCTCGCGCCGAACGACATCGTCGAGGTGCACGGCCTGCCCGACGCCACCGGCGCCAGCCTGAAGGCCACGCGCATCGAACGCAAGGCCGCGGGCAGCGAGGCACGGCTGACCGGCATCGTGCAGAACGCCGCCGCCAGCACCTTCACCATCAACGGCATCACGGTGCAGTTCACCCCGGGCGTGCTTGCCAACCTGCCCGGCGGCGTCGTCAACGGCGCCACGGTCCGCGTGAAGGGCACGCTCGCCACGCCGACGGTGATTGCCGCGACGCGCGTGCGCGGCACCAGCCTCGTCCCGGCCATCGTCGCGGGCCAGCGGGCAGAGCTCGAAGGCGCCATCACGCGCTTCACGTCGGCGACGGACTTCGAGGTGTCCGGGCTGCGGGTGACCGTGCCGGCGACGGCCGTGGTCAGCGGCACGCCGGTGCTTGGCGCGCGCGTGGAGGTCAAGGGCACGGTCGCGGGCGGGGTGCTGAGCGCCACGCAACTCGAGGTCGAGGACGAGGCGCACGAAGCCAGCGAAGCCAACGAGCTCCACGCCGTGGTGGCGAGCATCGACAAGGCCTCGCTCACGCTGACGCTGCGCAGCGGCACGCTGGCCGTGCAGTGGAGCAGCGCGACGGCGTTCGACGCGGCGACCCTGCCGCGCGGCGCGGAGAGCCTGCTGGTGGGACAGCGGCTGGAGGTGCGCGGCAAGGTGGCCGGCAATGTCGTGCTCGCCAGCCGCATCAAGGTAGACAACTAGGCAAGGCAGCATCCGGCGGGGAAGGCGCGCGGCGGTCAGCCGCCTGCGCGCGTCCGGCCGCCGGGTGCCGGTCGGACCGGTACCACGGCTGACCTGGACCGGGTATCTTTGACCCGCGTAGCGAACACCCCCCTGCTACGCGGGCTTTTTTTTCAGATCGGGTTATTCATGGCTGGCGACGGCTTCCTGCTCCTGGCTTGCGTGCCGCCGGGCGCCGTGTGCGCCGGGCGGGGCGGACTGCGCAGGGCGGGGCCCGCGGCCGGCGCGGCGCGGCTGCTCCCGCGCGCGAAGGGGATGCCGTGCGGAAACCAGTAGACGGTGGCGGCGCCGGATGCGAAGCCGCCTAGCCCCGGGTAGCCGGCCCCGGCGTAGGCAGTCCGGCGCACAGGGATGCCGGCCAGCGCGTCCGTGTTCTCCACGAATTGCCAGCTGCTGTCAGCACGCCTGCAGGCAATGCCGATGACCTGCCAGGGGGCATTGTCGATCACGGCCTGTACCGACACCTGGTCGCAGGGGGACCCGACGACCCAGCCCCGCCCCGGGATCGGCGCGGCGGTCGGGACGGTGGTCGGCACGGTCATCGGGTAGTGCAGCCCGTCGGCCATCGGGGCGGCCATCGTGTCGGCCCAGGGTGGAGCCATCGAGTCCGCCAGCGGCGCGGCCATGGTATCCGCCAGCGGGGCGGACCACTGCCCGTGCGCCTGATTCGCCACTCCACCTGCGCCCAGGCCAAGGGCGACGCACATCGCTACCAGCGCTCCTGCTTTCCTCGTCATGATCTCCGCCTCCCGCCCCTGGCCGGATTGCGCGTCCGTCTCTCCGGTAGTCGCCCCGCCGGCCATTGCCGCGCCGGCCGCGCCGATATCGCCCTCGATTTCTTTCACTCTAGGGCACCGTCGTGCGGCCTGCCCGCCATTTACGGCGGCCGGCGTGCGGGCAGCGGCGGCCAGTCAGGACTAAGATCTCATCAGCGGGCTGCCTGCGGTTGCGGCATGCGCGGTATCGACATCCTGGCCGATCTCATGTCCAACTTCTCAAGCGCCGCCGGAACCGGCGGCACCGGGGCCGGTGGCACCAGAAAAGTGCGCTACTGGCTGGCCGGCGGGGCCTGTGTGCTGCTGGCCGCCGCCGTGGCGCGCCATGCGCTGTTCCTGGCCGTCGAGAGCGACGCGTTCGAGCCCAAGCCGGCCAGCGCCGCCGACGCGCTCACGCCCGACCGCCTGGGCGCGCCGTCCCGCCAGTTCGCGTTCGCCAGCGGCGAGCGCATGCTGCGCGCGTCGTGCGTGCTGGCGCAAAGCGCCGAGGCACCGGCGCTGCTGATCTATCACGGCGACGAGGAAAATCTCTCCGACTGGGCCAGCGCGCAGGCGCTGCTGTACCGCAACGGCATTGCCTCGTGCGTGTTCGACTACAGCGGCTACGGCGCCAGCGGCGGCAAGCCCGGCGTGCGCAACCTGCGGGAAGATGGCCTGGCGGCCTACAGCCAGTTCCTGGCGGCCACGCCGCAGGCTGCGCGGCGCTATGTGATGGGGTTCTCGCTGGGCTCCGGCGCGCTGCTCGACGTGGTCCAGGCGCTGCAGCCGGCGCCGGCGGGCATGGTGATCGCTGCCGGCTTCACATCGGCGCGCGAGGCGGCCGTGGTCACGGGGCGCGTGCCCGCGTGGATGGCGCGGCTGCTGCCCGAGCCATGGGACAACGAGTCCCACCTGCGCGAATCCCGGCTACCCGTGCTGTTCGTCCACAGCCGCGCCGACGAAGTCATTCCGTTCGCGCATGCCGAGCGCCTGGCCGGCGCCGCGGCCGGCACCAGGCGCCTGGTGGCGCTCGACGGCCTGCCGCACGACGCCGCCATCGAACCCGAGCGCCAGGATCCGTTCTGGGCGCCGATCGTGGGTTACCTGCGCTCAGGCTCCCTGGAAGGCAACGGGGGCTAGCGATGCGGCCCGGGGCAACCTCCACAGTCCACCGGGAACTGCCAAAAGGAACAAAAAAAGGACGCCGGCCCAAGCCGCACGTCCTTTTCCGAGGCAATGCCAGGTATCTCCCGGCAGTACCGCTTCCGGCTTACGCTTCCGCGGGCAGGCTCGCGCCAACCGTGTTGAAACCGGCGTCCACGTACGTGATCTCGCCCGTCACGCCGCTGGACAGGTCCGACAGCAGGAAGGCGGCCACGTTGCCGACTTCCTCGATGGTCACGTTGCGGCGCAGCGGCGCGGCTTCCTCGAAGTGGCCCAGCAGCTTGCCGAAGCCCTTGATGCCGGAGGCGGCCAGGGTCTTGATCGGGCCGGCGGAGATGCCGTTGGCACGGATGCCGCGCGGGCCGACCGATGCGGCGAGGTAGCGCACGCTGGCTTCGAGCGAAGCCTTGGCCAGGCCCATGGTGTTGTAGTTGGGCACCGTGCGTTCCGCGCCGAGGTAGGTCAGCGTCAGCAGCGAGGCCTTGTCCGACAGCATCGGCAGGGCGGCCTTGGCCAGGGCGGGGAAGCTGTAGGCGGAGATGTCGTGGGCCACCCGGAACGCTTCGCGCGACAGGCCTTCGAGGAAATCGCCGGCGATCGCCTCGCGCGGGGCGAAGCCGATCGAGTGGACCAGGCCGTCGAGCTTGTCCCAGTGCTTGCCCAGTTCGGCGAAGGTATTGGCGATCTGCTCGTCGCTGGCGACATCGCATTCGAAGACGAGGTCGGTGCCGAATTCCTTGGCAAAGTCGTTGATGCGGTCCTTGAAACGCTCGCCGACATAGGTGAAGGCGAGTTCCGCGCCTTCGCGTTTGCAGGCCGATGCGATGCCGTAGGCAATCGAGCGGTTGGACAGCAAGCCGGTGATCAGGATTCGCTTACCTGCCAGAAATCCCATAGGTTCTCCAATGATGTTCGAGGCGGACGGGCACGGTTCGTGCAATGGCGTCCGGGGTTGCGGCGCGCACCGCGCGGTGGCTGCGCTGCGGCAGGCTGACGGCCGGCATGGCTGCGGCGCCGCGTACTGGAATGTCCGGATGGCTGGACGCCATCCGATCCAAGGTAAAATTGTCTCATAACTTGACCGCGCCGCCGACGGCCGCGGACTGTCCGATTCAGGTGGAGGACCCAAACCGGATGCATATTCGCGCACGTAGACCGCTTCAGGCGGCATGGCAGCGCTTCCGCACGATGTCGGTGCTGGGCTGTGGACTGTTAGCCCTGGGTGCCGCGGGTTTTCCCCTATCAGCTGACGCAGCCCATGGCTTCGCACAGTATGGTGAACTCAAGTATCCGGCCGATTTCACCCATTTCGACTACGTCAATCCCGACGCGCCGCGCGGCGGGACGCTGACCCTCGCCAATCCCGACCGGCGCACCAGTTTCGACAAGTTCAATCCGTTCACGCTCAAGGGTACGTCGGCCCCCGGCGTGAATTCGTTGATGTTCGAGTCGCTGCTGATCCCCAGCGCGGACGAGACCGCCAGCGCCTACGGCCTGCTGGCAGACGACGTCACCGTGGCTCCGGACGAGCTGTCCGTGACGTTCCACCTGCGCCCGAAGGCGCATTTCAGCAACGGCGACCCGGTGCTGGCGAGCGACGTCAAGTATTCCTACGAGATGCTGATGAGCAAGGCGTCCAGCCCGGGCTACCGCAGCATGTGCACGGACGTGAAGGCGGTCACGGTAGTGGGCCCGCACACGGTGCGCTTCGATTTCAAGCAGCGCAATATCGAGCTGCCGCTGATCGTCGGCTCGCTGCCGGTGTTTTCCAGGAAGTGGACCGCCACGGTGCCATTCGAAAAGCTGACCTTCGAGGAGCCGGTGGCAAGCGGCCCCTACCTGGTCGACCGCTACGACGCGGGGCGCGGCATCACGTTCAGGCGCAATCCGGCGTATTGGGGCAACGATCTGGCGGTGCGGCGCGGCACCTTCAACTTCGACCGCGTGGTCTATCGCCTGTACAAGGACGAGACCGCGAAGCTGGAAGCCTTCAAGGCCGGCGAGTTCGACGCCATCGTGGAGTACAAGGCCAAGAGCTGGGCCAAGAGCTACGAGGGCAAGCGCTTCTCCAACGGCGACCTGATCAAGACCGACTTCCCGCACCGCAACGGGGCCGGCATGCAGGGCTTCGTGATGAATATGCGCAAGCCGATGTTCCAGGACGTGCGGGTCAGGCAGGCCCTGATCCTGGCGCTGGACTTCGAATGGCTGAACCGCCAGCTCTTCTATGGCGCCTACCGCCGGCTCGACAGCTGGTTCTCCAACAGCGAACTGGCCGCCAGCGCCACGCTCGATGGCCAGCCCGGTCCCGGCGAACTGGCGTTGCTGGAGCCGCTGCGCTCGCAACTGGCGCCGGAAGTGTTCGGCCCCATCGTGACGCAGCCCACCACCAATCCGCCGCGCTCGCTGCGTGACAACCTGCGCGACGCGCGCAGGCTGCTGGCGCAGGCCGGCTGGACCTACGAGGATGGTGCGCTGCGCAATGCCAAGGGCGAGCCGTTCGTCTTCGAGTTTCTCGACGACGGCGGCGCCATGAGCCGCGTCATCACCACCTATGTGCGCAACCTCGAAAAGCTGGGCATCGAGGTGAACCAGCGCACCACCGACTTCGCGCTGTACCAGAAACGCCTGGAGGACTTCGATTTCGACATGGTGTCGATCCGTTTCCCGGATTCCCAGAGCCCGGGCAACGAGCTGCGCGACCGCTTCAACAGCGAAGCAGCCACCACGCCGGGATCGGACAACCTGTTCGGCCTCAAGTCGCCGCCGATCGACCGCCTGGTCGACAATGTGCTGCACGCCCATACGCGCGAGGAACTGGTCAATGCCGGGCGGGCGCTGGACCGCGTGCTGATGCACGGCTACTACATCGTGCCCAACTGGTACAGCGCGTCGCATCGCGTGGCATACCGCAAGGAACTGATCTACCCGGAACGCCTGCCGTATTTCTACACGGCCGAAGGCTGGGTCCTGAGCAACTGGTGGCGTACCGACACCAAGCCGGCTGCCCGATAAGCGCGGACTGGAACAGAAGGAACCGAGATGCTCATTTACCTCCTCAAGCGCGTCCTGCTGATGATCCCGACCCTGATCGGCGTCATCACCCTGACGTTCGTGGTGATCCAGTTCGTGCCCGGCGGCCCGGTCGAGCAGATGATGATGGAGCTCAAGGGGCGGGGCGGTGGCGGCGAGGCCAGCGGCGGCGGCGCGGAATATCGCGGCCGCCGTGGCGTGGACCCGGACAAGATCAAGGAAATCCAGGCGCTCTACGGCTTCGACAAGCCGCCGCTCGAGCGCTACTTCATCATGCTCAAGCGCTTTGCGCGCTTCGACCTGGGGCAGAGCTACTTCCAGCACCGCAGTGTGTGGGAGCTGGTGAAATCCAAGATGCCGGTGTCCATCAGCCTGGGTTTGTGGACCTTTTTCCTGACTTACCTGATATCGGTGCCGCTCGGGATCTCCAAGGCGATCCGGGCGGGCAGCCGGTTCGATGTGGTCACCAGCATGGTGGTGCTGGTGGGCTATGCCATTCCGGGCTTCGTGCTGGGCGTGCTGCTGCTGGTGTTGTTCGGCGGCGGCACCTTCGTGCAGTGGTTCCCGCTGCGCGGGCTGACTTCCGATGACTGGGACCAGCTTTCGATGATGGGCAAGGTGATGGACTACCTGTGGCACCTCGTATTGCCGATCACCGCCTCGGTGGTGGGCAGCTTCGCGGTGATCACCATGCTGACCAAGAACGCGTTTCTCGAGGAAATCCGCAAGCAGTACGTGCTGACCGCGCGCGCCAAGGGGCTGGCCGAGCGCCGCGTGCTGTGGAAGCATATTTTCCGTAACGCGCTGATCCCGCTGGTGACCGGTTTCCCGGCGGCCTTCATCGGCGCGTTCTTCACCGGCTCGCTGCTGATCGAGACCTTGTTCTCGCTCGACGGGCTCGGCCTGTTGTCCTACGAGGCAGTGCTGCGGCGCGACTACCCGGTCGTGCTCGGCACGCTCTACCTGTTCACCCTGATCGGGCTGGTCACGCGGCTGATCTCCGATGTCTGCTACGTGATGGTCGACCCGCGCATCCACTTCGAGGCCGTGCACCGATGAAATTCCGCTCGCGCACGCTACCCAACGGCCTGCCCCATTCGCCGTCGCCGCGCCAGCGCGCCTGGCAGCGCTTTCGCCGCAACCGGCTGGGCTACTGGAGCCTGATCCTGTTCGTCGCCATCTTCGTGCTCAGCCTGTTCGCCGAAGCCTTGTCGAGCGACCGGCCGCTGGTGGTGAAGTACAAGGGCGAATGGTATTTCCCCATCGTCAAGGTCTATCCGGAGACGACCTTCGACGGCGACTTCCCCACGCGCACGGATTATCTCGATCCGTTCATCCGCAACCGCATCACCAGCAACGGTAACTTCGCCGTCTTCCCGCCCAACCGGTATTC
>NZ_JBFTND010000148.1:0-18289 GCF_056397305.1 Cupriavidus sp. 05N40 | reverse complement strand
GGAATACACCCTGCGAAACCGGGTTGCGGGTTGGCAGGCGCGTCCATTGCATCCAGACACGCAGCAACAGCGCCATGCCGAACAAGGTGAAGACGGTATCGAGCAGGAAGAGGGCGATTTCCGTGAACATCGGTTTCGGTTCCGTGGCAATGAAAGGTGTCGGCAGTCGGGAGTGTCTGCGGACGCACAGATTCTGCCATACCCGCACCGGTGCCGGTCGAAATGCGGGCGCATGCATGCCGGCTTGCTGCCGCAGCCCCAAGGGACGGCCCCGGGCACAGCCCTATAATGAGCGTCGAGCCAAGATCACAGCGCAACGACGCTGCCCGCCATGACCCGTCAGCCTGCCGCCTCCAAACCGCTTGCCAAGCAGGATTTCGAGGCGCTTTCCGATTTCCGCTACCAGCTGCGGCGTTTCCTGCGTTTCTCGGAGGACGCGGCCCACAACGAAGGCCTGACCGTGCAGCAGTATCTGCTGATGCTGCATATCCGCGGCTGCGCCGACAAGGACTGGGCGTCGATCGGCGAGCTGGCCGAGCGCCTGCAGGCCAAGCAGCATGGCGTGGTGGCGCTGGTCAATCGCTGCGAGGCAGCGGGCCTGGTCAAGCGCAAGGCCAATTCGGACGACCGCCGCATCGTGGAAGTGCATCTGCTCGCCAAGGGCGAGCGCTTCCTGAACCGGCTGGCGATGCTGCATCGGAGCGAGCTGGAGTCGCTGCGCGGCACCTTCCGCGTGGCGCGCCTGACCCAGTTCAACGACGACGGCGCGGAGCGCGGCTGAACGGGCGCATCGCGGCGCCGCGCACGCGGCGTTACAGGCAGTTACCAATCACAAGCCTCGGTGACACCCGCGGCGCCCTGCCGGCCCTAGACTCGCGCGCATCACAACACGCGACTACCGCAGGAGCCACCGATGTCTTTCCCCTTTTCTCCCCTTCGTACCACCGTGCTGGGTTTGCTTGCCGCCGGTGCCCTGGCCGGCTGCGTGACCGCGCCATATGGAGGGTATGGCGCAGGCTATGGTGGCTACGGGGCCGGCAGCACGCAGGCCAGCGCAGGCTATCCGGTTGCCTATCCGCAGCAGGGTTACCCGCAAGCAGCCTACCCGCAGCCGGGCTCCCAGCCTGGCTATCCGCAAGACAGCTACCCGCAGCAAGGCTACCCGCAGCAGAGCTACCCTCAGCAGGGCTACCCTCAGCAGCAGTATCCCCAGGCCGGCTACCCGCAGACCAGCCCTGCCGAGGGCGGCTATGACGCCTATGGCGTGCGTTACGGCCAGGTCGAATCGATCGAGATGGTGCAAGGGCAATCGCCGGGCGGCGGCGTCGCCGGCGCGCTGATTGGCGGGGTGGTCGGTGGCCTGCTAGGCCACCAGGTCGGCGGCGGGCGTGGCAACACGGTGGCGACCATCGGCGGCGCCGTCGCCGGCGCGGTGGCCGGAAACGAAGTCGAGAAGCATGCCAATACGGCGCCGCCGGCTTACCGCATCCGCGTGCGCACCACCGACAACGGCTATCTCACGCTGACCCAGTCGACGCCGTACAACCTGCGCAACGGCGACCGGGTCAAGGTGCAGAACGGCGTGGCGATGCCGTACTGACGGCGCGGCGGCATCAGGCGCTGAACAGGCTGGCGTAATCCTCGCGCAGCTGGCGCTTGAGCAGCTTGCCTGCCGTGTTGCGCGGCAGGTCCGCCACGAACACGATGCGCTTGGGCACCTTGAACGGCGCCAGCGCCGCGCGCGCATGGGCGAGCAGCGTTTCTTCGCCTGCGTGCGCGTCGCGCTTTAGCACCACGCAGGCGGCCACCGCCTCCACCCACTTCGGATGCGGCAGGGCGAACACGGCCACTTCCGCCACTGCCGCATGCTGGTACAGGCACTCCTCGACCTCGCGGCTCGAGACCAGCACGCCGCCGGAATTGATCACGTCCTTGATGCGGTCGACCACATAGAGATAGCCTTCCTCGTCCATATAGCCCAGGTCGCCGGAATGGAACCAGCCGCCGCCGAACGCCTCGGCGGTCTGCTCCGGCTTGTCCCAGTATTCGGTCAGCAACTGCGGCGAGCGGTGCACGATCTCCCCAAGCTCACCGGGGCGCGCATCGCGCATCGTCTCGTCGACGATGCGCGTTTCCACATTGAGCACCGGGCGACCCGCGGAGGCTGGCCGTTCGCGATGCTCTTCCGGCCCCAGCACGGTGGCCAGCGGCCCGATCTCGCTCTGCCCGTAGCAGTTGAACAGGCGCAGCGCGGGCAGGCGTTCGCGCAACTCCTGTAGCACCGGCAACGGCATGATCGACGCCCCGTAGTAGGCCTTGGTGAGGCTGCCAAGCTGGCGCGGATCGAACTCCGCGTGGCGCAGCAGCGAGATCCAGACCGTGGGCGGCGCGAAGAAGCTGGTGATGCCGGCCTCGCGCACCGTGCGCAGGCAGAAGCCCGGCTCGGGGGCCTGCGCCAGCAGGCAGGTGCCGCCCATCAGCAGCAGCGGCATCAGGAACACATGCATCTGCGCCGAGTGGTAGAGCGGCAGCGCCGCCAGCGAATAGTCTTCGGCCTTGATATCGCAGGTGGCGATGGCGCTCATGTACTCGGCCAGCAAGGCGCGATGCGTTAGCACCGCGCCCTTGGGCGCCGAGGTGGTGCCCGAGGTGTAGAGGATCTGCGCCGGCATGGCTTCGTCCAGCGTGGCGAGGATCGCGCCGGCGGCCCCATCGGCGGCGGCCAGCACATCGTGCGGGCCTCCGCCATACAGGCTGCCAGTCACGTTGCAGGGCAGGCCGTCCACCAGCGGCACCAGCGCCGGATCGGCAAACAGCGCGCTGGCGCCGGACTGGCTGACGATGTACTCCACCTCGCCGCGCGTCATCGAGAAATTCACCGGTACATGGATCAGCCCGGCGCGCAGGCAGCCCAGCCACAGCAGCACATAGGCATCGGAATTCTTGCCGAACGCCGCCACGCGGTCGCCCGGACGCAGCCCCCAGCGCTGCAGCGCGGCCCCCACGCTGGCGCTGGCCGCTTCGAGCTCGCGATAGCTCCAGCTGCGTTCGCCGAAGCGCAGCGCGGTCTTGCCGGGGCTGCGCCGTACCGCGCGGGCAAGGGCATCGGGGATGGTGTTGCGCAGGACGCGCTGCTGCTCTGACTGCATGGTGGTCTCCGTCTTGTCGTTAAGGTCCAGCAAGTCTTGAGCCGCTGCCGCCCGGCTCGCGCCAGGGCGCGCGCAGCGCGATGGCGGCAAGGTCGGCGGCGTCGGCGAACGTCGGCCAGCATACGGGCCGCAGGGATTCGGTGCAAGGCACACCGGGGAGGGGGTGGGCGCGGGCGGAGACGCGGTGCGAGAGGAGGGACGGCCCGCGCCGGGAGCATCGTGGCGCGGGCATGCAGCCGGCTGGCTGCCGAGGTGCGACGCTGCGCGGCTTACAGCGCGCCGGCCAGGAAGGTCAGTGCGCGGCCATGCGCGAGCACTGCCGAAGGCTGGTGATAGGAGCCGCGCGCCCAGCAGTTGAAGCCGTGGTCGGCCTGCTGGTACACATGGACTTCCGCGCGCGGGTTGCCCGCCACGGCCGCACGCACCTTTTCGACGGCCTCAGCCGGGATGTGCGCGTCGAGCGCGCCGTAGTGGAACTGCACCGGCACCTTGATATTGGCGGCCTCGTGCAGGTTGTTCTGGATGCCGCCGCCATAGTACGGCACGGCTGCGTCGACCAGCCCGCGCGCGGCGCTCAGGTAGGACAGCAGGCCGCCGAAGCAGTAGCCCACCGCGGCAATCTTGCCGCCCGCGCCGATCTGCGCGCGCAGCGCCCCGGCGGTGGCGGCGAGATCCTTGAGCGCCAGCTCCACGTCGACCTTCTGGCGCAGTTCCATGGCGCGCGCCATGTCGTCACCGGAGTAGCCCAGCTCGACGCGCGGCGCCTGGCGCCAGAATACGTCGGGAGCCAGCACCACGTAGCCATCRAGCGCGTACTGGTCCGCCACGGCGCGGATATGTTCATTGACGCCGAAGATCTCCTGCACCAGCACGATCCCGGACGCGTTGGCGGTCTTGCCGGCCGGCGGCAGGGCAAGGTAGGCATCGAAGGCGCCGCCTTCGGTTTCGACGCGGATCCATTGGCTATTGTTCGACATGGGGGCTTGCTCCATCGTTAGTGAGACAGATAACAGAGGTGAGGCCAGGCAAGGCTAGCGTGGCGATGCGGCGGCGCCGTGACAGGCTGGCTGGCCCGCCGGTGCCGCGGCAAACCGCCAGTGTGCCACTTTCGCGGCTTTCAGGTACGCGGCCGGCAAGGCGCGCCGCCATCGGCCCTTCCTCAGTCCGCCAGGCGCACGCCCGGCAGGAACTCGATGCCGGTGCGCCGGACCAGTTCACTGTAGGAAATCGGCTTGCCCGGCCGGGCTTCGTCGGTGTTCTCGATCCAGTGCGCCCACGCGCGGTTGGCCGACGGGTCGTAGACCAGCTTGTAGAGATACTTGGGTACCCAGACGTTGTCGTTGCCGATGGTCTGGACCTTGCCTTCGAAGAAGGGGCCGGAGATCACGTACACATCGCCGCTGGCACGCAAGGCGTACTTGCGCGTCGCCTTCTCGATGGAGGCCCACGCCTTGCGATTGTTCTGCGGTGCCTGGGGAACCATGTTGGCGAGCGAGAAACTCTGCGCCATGGCCTGGGCGGTCGGCTGGTCGGCCGCCGGCGAGAGGTGGCCGCGGTCGTAGCCGCTGCCCTTGTAGTCATCGAGTTCGGCGCGTTCGGCGCGCGGCAGGCGCGCGTCGGCGAAGAAGCGGTCGGTCCGTTCCTCGTCCTTCGCGTCGATCAGCTGGCTGCGCGACAGCCGCTCGGCCACGTACAACGGCGTCTTGCTGCGGCCGGAGTGGAGCACGGCGAAGGCGTCGTAGCAAAGTTCGCGCGCCTTGATCTGCGGGTCGCTCTGCACCCTGGGCGCGGCGCTGCGGGCGAAGAACTGGGGGCATTGCGCAAAGCCGGGCGCGCTGGCGCCGGCTGCGCGCGGTGCCGGCGCGGCATCCATGTCCATGCCGCGGGACTTGGCCATGGCGGGCGGCGCGACTGCTGCCGCCACGGCAAGGAACAGGGTCGTCAGCACGGTTGCTGCTGCTTTTGTCGTGATCGTCGCTAGTGTTGTTGCTGTCTTCATTCTTCGTGTCGGGAAACGGGCAGCCCGCGCAAGGCGGCCGCAAGGGCGCAGTGGCAGGCCATGCGGCACCCGGGCTTGCAAGCTGCCCGGGCCGCGGGCGTCGCGCATTCTGCCAGAGTGCCGCGCAGTGCGGCATGGCGCGGTGGCCGGCGCCTTTTATAATCGCGCTTTCGCGTCATCGTCACGCGCACGCATACAAGGCGTCCACACAACCATGCTCAACCGGCTCGAAATGCTGAGGATCTTCTGCGCGGCGGCGGAGTCGGCGTCGTTCAAGGCGGCTGCCGCGCGGCTCGGCACGTCGCCGCAGACCGTGACGCGCGCCATCCAGGATCTCGAAGAGGCGGTCGGCGAGCCACTGTTCCACCGCAACACGCGCCAGATCCGCATCACGGCCGCGGGCGAACGGCTGGCCGAGCGCGCCCGCGCGGCGCTGCTCGACGTGGACAGCCTGTTCGCGCATCCGGCCAGCCGCTCCGACAGCGAGCTCAAGGGCGTCGTGCGCATTACCGCGCCCAGCACGCTGGGCCGCCAACACCTGCTGGTGGCGCTGCGGGCACTGGCCCTGGCGCATCCCGGCATCACGCTGGACATCCGGCTGTCCGACCAGATTGCCGACGTGGTGGACGACGAGATCGATATCGGCCTGCGCCTGGGCATGTTCCGCGACCAGCGCCTGGTGGCGCGCATGACCACCCGCGTGGCCTTCCATGTGGTGGGCACGCCGGAGCTGATCGCGCGGGTGGGCAAGCCCGCCGGCCTCGCCGACCTGGCGGCATTGCCTGTCACCGGCCTGATCGACCGCAGCACCGGCCGCGCCTGGCCCTGGTACTTCGCCCAGGGCGAGCAGTTCACGCCGCGCTCGCCGGCCTTCCTCAGCGACGATCCCGAGACCGAGATGGAGGCCATCCTCTCGGGCCTCGCATACGGTCAGCTGCCAGACTACCTCGCCCAGCCTCACCTGCGCTCGGGCCGCCTGGCCAGCGTGCTGGAACGCTACGCGCCGGCGCCATGGGGTTTGTATATCTACCGGTCGCGGCGCAGTCCCGTGCCGATGCGCATCCGGCTGGTATTCGATGCGCTGGTCGCCTATTTCGGCAATATGGCCGCGGCGCATGCGTCCTGAGCGGCCATCTCTGGTATTCCAATTATTGGAATTCTGAAATCAAAACATTTCCATTTTTGTTGATTCATGCGCCAGACATAATGACTTCGTCGGCAGGCACCACGCTTGCATTCCACGGAGCAAGAGCATGAGCAAGGGTATCGAAGGAAAAGTCGTCGTCATCACCGGCGCAAGCAGCGGACTGGGTGAGGCAACCGCGCGCCACCTGGCCGGGGCAGGTGCCTCCCTGGTGCTGGCGGCGCGCCGCGGCGACCGCCTGGAAGCGCTGGCAGCGGAGATTCGCGCCAAGGGTGGGCGCGCGGAGACCGCCGTGGTGGACGTCAGCCGCCGCGCGGACGTGCAGGCGCTGGTGGAGAAAGCCGTGGCCGCCTTCGGCCGCGTCGACGTGATGGTCAACAATGCCGGCCTGATGGCGATCGTCCCGATGAGCGAGGGCAAGGTCGACGAGTGGGACCGCATGATCGACATCAATATCAAGGGCGTGCTGTACGGCATTGCCGCGGCGCTGCCGGTCTTCCAGAAGCAGGGCGCGGGGCATTTCATCAACATCGCCTCGGTTGCCGGCGTGAAGGTCTTCAGCCCGGGCGGCACTGTCTATAGCGGCACCAAGTTCGCGGTGCGCGCCATTTCCGAAGGGCTGCGCCATGAGGTGGGCGGCGCAATCCGCACCACCGTGATCTCGCCGGGCGCGGTCGACTCCGAACTCAAGCTCGGCAGCAGCCACGCGCAGAGCACGCAGGCGGTCAATGAGTTCTACCAGCAGGCGATTCCGGCGGATTCGGTGGCGCGCGCGATTGCATACGCCATCGAGCAGCCGGCGGACGTGGATATCAACGAGATCGTGCTGCGCCCGGCGGTACAGGAATTCTGAGCCGGTGACCGGGCGGCGGGACAGCGCGGCTGCCGTGTCAGGCGGCGCGCGGTGTCTTGCGGGTTCGCATGCCCGAAGGGCGGACCTGCTGCAGCGTGCGCAGGCTCTGGATGGCGTCTTCGATGGCTTCGATGCCTTGCGTTAGGCGGTCGCGCGCAAGGCCCAGCGCGGTCTGCGTCTCGGCATCGAAAATGGCCAGGTGATCGAGGGAGTCGACTTCAGCCTGCAGTTGTCCGACCAGCCGTCTTAGCTGGGCGGTGCTGTGTGAAGCGGTGGAGCGTATTGCCATTGCGGTCTCCGAAAAGGCAGGGCGCACATTCGTAAGGTAGAACGTATGTGGCGGAAAGGACAAACACTTTCGCCGCCCCATTCATCTGATTCACGCGCCCTGCAACAGTTCGCGTCGACTATGCACGAACGCGCGCGCCGTCGCCATGCCGCAGGTCATAGTGGCATGAACCTTGCCGCCCGGATTCTCGTATGCCGCAAGCGGCGCAAGCCGCCGCCCCACCGCGCATGCTCCTCTCGCTTGGGCTTTGCCGTGCCCGCTGCCYATGATGAAGAGGCGTATCTGGCGCGCCGGGATGCCCCGGGGCGCCGGTATAACTTGCGGCCAACGAACGCCAAGGAGACGGACATGTCAAGCCACACTTACAAGCTGGTCGAGATCGTGGGCTCCTCGCCGGACAGTTGCGATGCGGCGATCCGCAGCGCCATCGAAAAGGCCAGCGAGACCATCCAGCATATCGACTGGTTCGAAGTGGTAGAGACACGCGGCCATATCGCCGACGGCAAGGTGGCGCACTTCCAGGTCACGCTGAAGATTGGTTTCCGCGTGAGCTGAGTGCCCRCGCGGCGGCGTCCGCATGGCCGAACAGCCGGTTGAGGGCGGCATCGGGCGCGTCGCGCAGGAACGCGAGCATCTTCTCGATAAAGGGGGCATTGGCGGTCCGCGGTACCTCGCGTACCCAGCGGATGGCTTCGCCATCCTTGCCGCACAGGGCGAGCGCGCGCGCGTAGTTGAACTGTCCACGGAAGTCGCCGGCTACGGCCGCGCGGCGATAGTAATCCATCGCCATGGCCGCGTCGCGTTCGACTTCCCAGCCGTCTTCGTAGAAGCCGCCCACGATATTGAGCGACTTGGCATGTCCCATGCCGGCGGCGCGCTCGTACCACGCCAGCGCGTCGGTGCGGCTGGCGGCGATGCCGCGGCCGAGCACGAGCGCGGTGGCCAGGTTGTACATGCCCCATTCGGAGCCGCGTTGCGCCGCCAGCGTGTACCACTGCGCGGCCGCGTGATCGTCCTGCGTGGTGCCCCAGCCGTTTTCGTAGCAGCGCCCCGCCAGGTTGGCGGCGCCCGCGTGTCCGGCATGGGCCGCGTACTTGAACCAGGCGAAGGCGCGGGCCTCGTCGCGCGGCACGCCGTGGCCGGCGAGAAACCACTGGCCCAGGATCATCTGCGCGTCGAGGTTGCCTTGCACCGCCGCGCCGCCCAGCCAGGGCAGCGCCAGGTGCGCGGGCTCGCGCAGTTTGCCGGCCAGCCCGGCAGCGCCGAGCTGGTCCAGTTCGCCGGGGGAGGCGATGCGAAAGGGCAGTGTGTCCATGCGAAGAGTGAAAGGAAAAACGGCACACCGCGCCGCGCGGGGCGATGTGCCGTGTCAGGCCGGTGCCGGTTCGCCGGCCGCGGCCGCGGGCCAGCGCGGACTCAGTAGCGCACGTTGAGGTTCACGATTGCCGCGCGCCCCGGCGCGATGGACGCGTAGTGGCTGGCGTAGGCCTGGTTGTAGTAGACCTTGTTGGTCAGGTTCAGCAGGTTGAGCTGCAGRCCCACGTTCTTGTTGATGCGGTACGCGGCCATGGCGTCGAAGCGCCAGTACGAGGGCACCCACTTGTTGGTGGCTTCGCTGCCCCAGATCTTCGACACGTAGTACGCGCCACCGCCCACCGTGAGCTTGGGCATGGCCTGGTAGGTGGTCCATGCGCTGAAGCTGTCCGCCGGGGTGTTGGGGAAGGACTGGCCGTCGGTGGCACCGAAGGCAATCCCGGAGCCGCCGTTCTTGCGCAGCTCGCTCTTCAGGTGGGTATAGCCGCCGAACACCGCCCACTTGTCGGTGACATTGCCGGCGAAGCCGAGCTCGACCCCGTCCACGCGCTTGTTGCCGGCCATGACCGCGGTGCCATCCTGCTGGACGATGCGGGCATTGGTGGTCTCCACGCGGAAGATGGCCGCGGTCAGTTGCAGGCGCTTGTTCAGCACGTCCCACTTGGTGCCGAGTTCGACGGCACGGTTCTTTTCAGGGGCGAGCTGGTCGCCGCGATTGCCGGCGCGGTCCGGCGCCAGCGCATTGCCGTCGCTGCCCTGGGACAGGAAGGAGCCGGCCGGCGTGGACGAGGTACCGTAGGAAATGTAGATGCTGCCGTTGTCCACCGGCTTGAACACCAGCCCGAACTGGTAGTTGAACAGGTTATCGTTGCGCGAGTATTCGGCGCGCGTGCCGTTGGCTGCGCGGGCGGCCTGGAAGTTGGCGGTGTAATGATCGAAGCGCACGCCGCCATTGAACAGCCATTGCTTGCTCAGCTCGATCGAGTCGAAGGCGTAGACCGAACTGGTGGTGGTCTTGGAGTTGGTCGGGTTGTTCGCGCGCGTGATCGAACCAGCCCACGGATCGTTCGGGTTCGGGTTGAACAGCGTGGTGCAGTTGTAGCCGCCGGCGGCGCCGGGACCGCTGGGGCAGCGGTTGCTGCCGGTGGCCACGGTATAGCTGTCGTTCTCGCTCTTTTCCTGCCCGAACTCCACGCCGAAGGCGTACTTGTGCTTGACGGTGCCGGTGGCGAATTCGCCGGACAGGTCGGTCTGGTTGGCGATGGTCTTCGCGGTAGCGACGCGCGTGTTGACGCGGCGCCAGACCATGTCGTAGTAGATGTTGCCCTGGCTGTCGTCAGGCTGCGTCCAGATATAGTCCTGCGTGGTGCGCGCAAACCGGGTTTGGTTGCGGAATTTCAGCGCCGGGCTGAAATCGTGCTCGAAGCGCACCGTGCCCATGTCGGCCTTGTCCTTGCGGAAATCGCGGTCCAGCAGGCCGTAGTACGTATTGCGCGGCACGTTCACGGGCGAGCCGTCGCCGGCCAGGCGCGTGCGCGGGCGGCCATCGGTGCGGGCGTTGAACGTGGGGTTGTTGTAAGGGATGCCGGTGTCGGGGATGTCGTCCGACTGCATGTGGTAGTACGACAGCGTCAGACGCGTGTCGGTACCCAGCCCGAACGCGACCGACGGCGCGAAGCCCCAGCGGTTGGCGTGCGTGGCGTCGCGGCCGGGCACGTCGGCATCGTGGTACATCGCGTTCAGGCGGAACGCCGCGTGGTCGGCAAACTTCCAGTTGCCGTCGGCGGTGCCGCGCTTGTAGTCGGCGTTGCCGAGGCTGACGTTGCCTTCGGCGAAGCTGGTCAGCTTGGGCGCCTTGCTGACGATATTGATGCTGCCGCCCGCGGAGCCGCGGCCGTCGTAGGCGCCGGCCGGGCCCTTGGTGACTTCCACCGACTCCACATTGAACAGCTCGCGGCTTTGCGAACCGATATCGCGGAAGCCATCGAGGAAGGTGCTTGCCTGCGCGTCGTAGCCGCGGATGAACGGGCGGTCACCCACCGGGTTGCCGCCTTCGCCGGCACCGAATGCAATGCCGGGTACGGTGCGCAGCACTTCGCTCAGGCTGGTCGAAGCAGTGCTCTGGATCACTTCCTGGGGGATGACGGTGATCGACTTCGGGGTATCGAGCAGTGCCGCGGGCGTCTTGATCGAGGAAGCCGTGTCTGCCTTGAAGCCGCTGTCGGCGGCACCACTCACCGTCACTTGCGGCAATTCCACGTGCGACGCGGTATTGCCCGTGGTCTGCGCCGCCACCGGAGCGGCTGCGACCGCCATGCCGACCGCGCCGGAAAGGCGGGGGATGGCGTTAGATCTCTTGCTTTTATCGATGGCGACAACAGTCTGCACGATTACCTCTGTTTTATTGAATGGTAGTACGAATGAGAGTAATTATCATTTTATGTTATATGTCCGTCAAGACATACATTCGAACGATGTGTAGCGAAAACGTTACATTTATCGGGTGAGTTACGCGGTGGGGCCTGGCATCAGGTGCGTCGCAGGCAAGGGGGATGCGCCCGCCGAATGGAGCTGGCGGGAGGGAGACGAGGCGCGCAGACGGGCGGATGGCAGCCCGGACTGGGCGACCGGCATGACGCCGGTCGAGGGGATGAATGGAGCAGGCGCCTGGGTTGGCCCGTCATTCGGTCAGTCGAAACGAACGCAGCGCCTTGCATGGTTTCGTGGTTCCACTGAAAGCAGATGCGATCCATTGTCACCTGCACCACAACCATCAAATCGTAGGATTTCGCTGCAAAGCGCTGCGGAAACTTCTGTCTTTCGATATTTACTCGAACTGATACGAGTCAGTGCGTTCGGGCCCCGACCTGCGCCCGGGCGCCTTCGACGGCAACGAGCGCAATGCCGGCTGGCGCGGCGAGACCGGGGAGCACCGCCGTATCGTGGCCGCGCAGGTTGGCAACAGCTGGCGTCGCCAGGATACGGCCGCCAGCCTCGGCATCAGCCGCAAGGTACGGTGGGAGACGATGCGCAAGTTCCGGATCGCGGACAACGAGACCGGGCCCGCCTGAGCCCGATCTCCCCGCAAGGCAGGCCGCGCCTCAGAACGTCTTCTTGCCGCGCTGGTAGGTGCTGACGACGCGGTTCAATTCGGCCACCTGCGCGGCGACATCGCCGTGCAGCGCGCGCGCGATGCCTTGCATATAGCCGAGCAGCTCCTGCTTGGYCGCTTCGGCGAACTCCATGGTGACGGCCTGGTCCTCGTACAGCAGCACGTAGGAGCGGGCGAAGCCGTACAGCAGGAAGTAGGCCGCGGCGTGGGCGGGATCGGTATCGATCAGGTCGCGGGTGGCGTTCTTGACCGCCACGAAGGCGTCGGTGCCGGGGAGCGAATCCTGGAATTGCTGGAGCGTGGTTTCAAGCGTCATGGCGCAATGCGGTGAGTGAAGGCTGGGTCGGTTGAACAAAGACTACGCGAAGAGAGCGTCTGTGAAAGCCTGTGAAAGTCTGTGAAAGAGAGTCCGCAGGATTCCGTGGAGGCCGGGCTATACGCTGTTGAGCATGCGCCGCAGCAGCGCGGCGCCGTCGCTGCCCTTGTAGGCGCGTTGCCACAGATCGTTGACCATGGCCGTGTAGAGCCGCACGGCCTCGGGCGCGGCGGTGACCGTGGCGATGCCGGTCRACACATTGGGAAACTCGCCAAAGCGGAAGGGACTGGTCGCCACATACGCCCGGCCCGGCCGCTCGAAGACCTGGAACGTCACGTTGGGCATGCTGCCGTCGACGATGCCGATCTGCAGGCCGATCGGCTGCGCGTCGAGCAGTGCGATGACCCGCTCGATCTCGCGCCGCGCCGCCAGCGAGCGTTCCATGCGCACCGCGGGCGGCAGGTCCAGGCGCCCCACCAGTCCGAAATGCACGAAGCGCTCCAGCGAGCGCAGGTCGATCAGGCTGGTGATGGGCGGCACGCTGCGCGCGAACGATTGCTTGCGCTCTTCGAGCAGCGCCAGCAGCGCATCGATGGTGGGCTGCGGCGCCGGCTGCGGGCTCTCCGCCAGCATCTGCCGCAGATGACCGGCGTAGTCCGGCGAGGTCAGCAGGTAGGAGATCGGCTCGAAATGCGCCAGGATGCGGGTGGCGCCGTGCTCGAGCTGGCGCATCCGTTCGATATATGCGACCGCCGAGTGGTAGTACTCGGACTCCACGCCGAGCATCGATGCCAGCGACGTGCCCAGCAACTGGGCCAGCCGCCCGAGCGTTTCGATCTTGACGATGTCGCCCTTTTCCATGCGGTAGATGGCGGCGCGCGAGACCCCGAGCTGTTCGGCAATGGCCTCGGCTCGCATGCCCGCGCCCAGGCGATAGGCGCGCAGGCGGTTGCCGATTTCCACGAAATCGACGGGCATCCCGGCAGCGAGCGGAGCATCCATCCTGAAAATCTCAAAAAGAAGACATGGCCTATCCTAGCATGCAAGATCCCGGGATGGCGAGTGCTGGCAGGCAGTGCATGCCACACCGCAGGCGGCATCGAGGCCGCCCGACGCCGTTTCTTTCCCGCGCGTCGCGCGCATGGCGGGTGCAAAGGCTTTGCGCTTCCTTCGCGGCTCTTGAACAAATCTGGTGCGGAAGATGACCGGATGGGTCCAGTTTGGTCTCGTAAACGATACTTGGCTAGATTTTTGGATGGCATGTATATTGCGGCCCGCACCAGGGCGTGGCGATCATCGGGCTGCTCGTTGATCTCCCCCCGCATTACGCAAGATATATAGCAAGCGCGCCCTCACAGGCGCAGGAAAGGAATCCGATGAACAAGTCCCTCGCCGCGGTGCTGTCCGCCGCCGTCTCGCTGTCCTTCGCCGTCGCCGCCGCGCCTGTCGCCGCGGCCGGGTATCCCGACCGGCCCATCACCATCATCGTGCCCTACGCGGCCGGCGGCAGCAACGATCTGGTGGCGCGCGTCCTGGGCCAGCGCCTCGGGCAGGATCTCGGCGTCTCCGTGGTGGTGGACAACGCGCCCGGCGCCAGCGGGACCATCGGCGCGATCAAGACCATCAACGGGTCGGCCGACGGCTATACGCTGCTGCTGGGCTCCAACAGCGAAATCTCGATCGCCAGGCTGACCAACCCGAAGATCCGATATGACGGCCAGCGCGACCTGACACCGCTGCGCATGGTGGGCTCGCAGCCCATGGTGCTGGTATCCGGCGCGCAGTCCGGCATCCACGGCGTGGACGGCTTCCTGGCACTGGCCAAGAGCAAGAAGCCGGTGAACTACGGCACCTCGGGCATCGGTACGCCCTTGCACCTGTCGGGCGAACTGATCCGCGCCGCCAGCAAGGTCAATATGACCCACGTGCCGTACAAGGGTGGCGCGCCCGCCATCGCCGACCTGATGGCCAACCAGATCGAGCTGGGCGTGCTGGTGCTGTCCACCGCGCTGCCCCAGATCAAGTCCGGCAAGCTGGAGGCCATCGGCGTGACCTCCGCCACGCGCTCGCATGCGGCGCCCAATATCCCGGCGCTGGCGGAGAACAAGGCCATGGCCAGCGTCGACATGCGTCTGTGGTTCGGGCTGTTCGCGCCGGCCAGCACGCCGAAGGCCGTGACCGACAAGCTGTCTGACGCGCTGGCGCGTGCCATCAACGCGCCCGAGGTGAAGAACAAGCTGTCCGAGGCAGGCGTCGATATCGACGCCAAGGATGCCACGGCGTTCCGCGCCTTCATTGCCAGGGAGACCGAGGCGTACCGCAAGATCGTCAGCGAAGCCAACATCCAGGAATAACGCCCGGCACCTTGCCGGCAGCAACGCCCTGAAGACAAGAAGCCCGACGCGAGCGCGCCGGGCTTCTTGTCTTTCAGCGGCAGGCCCGCCGGGTCAGAGCAGGCGGATCTGCTTGACCTTGAACTTGGGCTCGCCCACCCAGTCCTTGTCGTATTCACCGGTCAGCTCTACCTTGGTGGCCGCGCCGACAGGCTGCCCGGCCGGCCACAGCTTGTGCTTGATCTTGACCCGCATCCGCCCGGTGCCGTCATCGAAGCTGTAGAGTTCGTCGCCGATGCTGCTGACGATCTGCCCGGTGAGGACCGCCGGCTGGTCGTCCTTGCCTTGCGCCTGCAGGCTCTTGACGGTGGCGCCCGGCACGGTGGACGGCCCGGTGTATTGCGCTTGCGCGGCCATGGCTGCGGTTGCAAGTGCGGCTGCGATCAGAATGCGTTTCATCTTGTTCTCCTGGTTTTGCATGGCCGGGCATGGGATTGGCCCGGCGTGCCGTGGGCTGGCGCCCTTGCACCAGCATTTGTGCATTGTGCGGAGCACGCGCTGAACCGGAGCTGAACGCCGCGCCGGGCGTTTATCATGTCGCCTGCCGCGGCCGGCCAACACGGGCCCGCGTTTCGCACAAGGCTCGCCAAGAGCTCATGAAGGGCCCAGGAAGGGCCCGCACAGGGATTCCATATTGCGTTTTCTTCACACTGCCGACTGGCATCTCGGGCGCGTCTTCCATGCGCGCAGCCTGCTTGAAGACCAGGCCTGGGTGCTCGATCAGTTCGTGGCGCTGGTCCGCGAGCGCAAGCCCGATGCGGTGCTGATCGCCGGTGACGTCTATGATCGCGCGGTGCCGCCGCCCGAGGCGGTTGCGCTGCTGGACGACGTGCTGGCGCGCATCGTGGTGGACGCGGGCGTGCCGGTGGTGATGATCGCCGGCAATCACGACAGCGCGCAGCGGCTTGGTTTCGGCGCGCGGCTGCTGACCGCGCAGGGCCTGCACGTGGCGGGCCGTACCGAGCGCGACGCCGCCTGCGTGACCTTGTCCGACGCGCATGGCGAAGTGCGCATCTATGCCTTGCCCTATGCCGAGCCCGCCACGGTGCGCGATACCTTCGGCGTGGAAATGCCGGGTCACGAAGCGGCCATCTCCGCCCGCCTCGATGCGATCCGCGCCACGCATCCGGCCCATGCGCGGTCGGTGGTGGTGGCGCATGCCTTCGTGATCGGCGGCGAGGCCAGCGAATCCGAGCGGCCCCTCTCGGTGGGCGGCAGCGGCGCCATTGCCGCGGGCGTGTTCGACGGCTTCGACCTGGTGGCGCTGGGGCATCTGCACCGGCCGCAGACGCTGGGCGAACGCATCCACTATTCCGGCTCGCTGCTGAAGTATTCGCTGTCGGAGGCCGCGCATGCGAAATCGGTCTCCATGATCGAGCTGGGTGCCGACGGTGCCGTCGCCATCGAGACCATCGCCCTGGCGCCCCGGCGCGAGCTGCGCATCCTCGAAGGCGAGCTGGCCGCGCTCGTTGCGCAGGGCGCGGCCGATCCGCGGCGCGACGACTATATCCACGCGGTGCTGACGGATACGGGCGCCTTGCTCGATCCGATGGCTCGCCTGCGCCAGGCCTATCCCAATGCGCTTGCGATCGAGCGTGCGGTGCTGTCGCGCTCCGGCGAGGCAAGCGCCGCGGGCCGGCGCTTGCGCCAGCTCGACACCGGCGAGCTGTTCGCCAGTTTCTTCCGGGAGGTCGCCGACGAAGAACTCGACGAGGGCAAGCGCCATGCGCTCACGCAGGTGCTGGAGGGCATTGCCGCCGCCGACCGGGAGTCCGCATGAGACCGCTGCACCTGAAGCTGCAGGCGTTCGGTCCGTTCGCCGCCTGCGAGGAGATCGATTTCAGCCGGCTCGGCGAGCAGGCGTTCTTCCTGATCCACGGTCCCACCGGCGCCGGCAAGACCACCTTGCTCGACGCCATCTGCTTTGCGCTCTATGGAGATACCTCGGGCGGCGAGCGCAGTGCGCAGGACATGCGCAGCGCCAACGCCGAGGCGGGCCTGCGTACCGAGGTGACCTTCGAGTTCAGCCTGGGCGCGCAGCGCTACCGGGTCACGCGCTCGCCCGCGCAGGACCGCCCCAAGCTGCGCGGCGACGGCATCGTGAAGGAAACCCCCAAGGCCCAGCTCGACAGCATGGACGAGGCCGGCTGGACCAGCAAGGCCAGCCAGCCGAACCGGGTGGACGAGTTCGTGCGCAACCTGCTTGGCTTCGACAGTAGTCAGTTCCGCCAGGTCATCGTGCTGCCGCAGGGGCGTTTCCGCGAGCTGCTGACGGCGGACTCCAAGAGCCGCCAGGCGATCCTCGAGCGCCTGTTCCGCACCGAGCTGTACCGCCGCGTGGAGGAACTGCTCAAGGCCCAGGCCGCGGGCATACGCCAGCAGGCGGAACGGCTGCGTATCGAGCAGTCCGCCTTGCTGCAGCAATATCAGCTCGATTCCGTGGCGGCGCTGCGCGAGCAGGTGGCGGCGTTGCAGGCGCAACTCGATGAACTCGGGCAACGCGAGGGCGTCGCGCGCGCTGCGCTCGAGCATGCCAGGCTGGCGACCCAGCAGGGCGAACAGGCCGACGCACGCCTGCGCGAGCAACGCGAAGCCGAGGCGGCCCACGCGGTGCTCGCGGCACGGCAGGCTGAGGTGGCGGAACAGCGCGAACGCCTGCGCGCGGCACGCAGGGCCGCGCAGGTGCGGCCCCTCGAGCAGCATCTCGCGCAGGCTGCGCAGGAGCACCGGCAGGCACAACTGGCCCTGGCAAGCGCCGGCGAGCACGCCAGCGCTTGCGCCGCCGTTTCCACGCGCGCGGCCGCCGCGCTCGCCGTGCAGACCGCGCGCATCGGCGAGCGCCAGCAGATGCAGAAGCAGGTGGCGGAGCTGGAGGCCATGCTGCCGCAGGCGCAACGCCTGGGCGCATTGCAGGCCGCACTGCAGCGCGCCGCTGCCGGGCAGGCACGCGCGGCAGCGGCGCACGCGGATGCCGCGCGTGCGCAGGAACAGGCTGCCCTTGCGATGCGCCAGGCCGAAGCCGGCCTGGCCCAGGCCGAGGCCGGCGCGCAGGGCCTGGAGACGATCCTGCTCAAGCAGGCGGATCTGGGCCGGCAGGGCACCACGCTGGACAAATACGCCACCGCCCTGGCGCAGGCGGGACAGGCCCGGCGCCAAGCCGAGGCCGCACAGCACGCGGCGCAGCAAGCCGCCGCGCGGCAGTCGGCCGCGGCCCTGCTTTTGCGCGAGACCGAGCAGGCTTGGCGGGCCGGGCAGGCGGCGCGGCTGGCGGCCAGCCTGCGCTCCGGTGAGGCATGCCCGGTCTGCGGCAGTGCCGCCCATCCGCAACGCGCCCTGCAGTTCGATGCACCGGTGGCGGACGAGGTCCTGGACCAGGCGCGCGAGGACGCGCGGCTGGCGGACCAGGCCGCGCACGCGGCGTCCGCCGCTGCGCAGGGCGCGCTGGCGGCACTGACGCTGCGCCAGGATCAGCTGGAAGAATCGCGCGCGGCCGTCGACGCCCCCGGCATGCCGGCCAACGCGGCAGCGGATGCCGATGCCGCCAGGCACGCGCTTGCCGAGGCCGGCAAGGCGCTGCGCGCGCAGCAGCAAGCCGCGCAGGCCGCCGCGGCGCAGCGCCAGGCACTGGCCGCGGAACTTGAGCGCCAGCGTGGCGCGCTGGCCGCGGCCGAAGCCGCCATTCGCGCCGCCGATGCCGCCGCGCAGGATGCGGCGCAAGGC